>QHXH01000364.1 GCA_003222855.1 Acidobacteriota bacterium | reverse complement strand
GCTGGTTGAAACGGTGTTCCGCGCCTTATGGATAAACAAGGGCGCCGACGAGACTCAAATCGAGAAAGCAAGTCAAGACAAATTGCAATTTCCACGCCTGTCTCAAATGCTTGCCGAAATCGACCAGAACTATGCCACTGACAATTTTTTCCAATCTCTTGAACTGGCGTGGAGGGCCATGTGTAGCTATACGCATTCAGGCTCACTCCAGATTGCCCGGCGTTTTACCAACGGTGAGGTTAAGCCAAACTACAGTGATGCTGAGATTCTCGAAGCTCTAAACGCGACGACCACGGCCTTGATTCTACTGACTCGCATGTTCTTTGTAAGCATGGGATGCCACGGGGACGCCGTCGAAACACAAAATATGATGCTGAAATACGGCGCTGCACAAAATCGTGGCGATTCTCTATCCGACTAGACTCTTTCGTAACGTCTATGCAGCGGTTAATCGTGCAGATATTCTGAAGTGCGGACTCTCTGGCGCACGTCCGGCGCTCACTCGGCTGCATTTTCGCTGGTTCTTGGCTAGTTAGCCGATGGTTTCGACGGTTATCCACGCCGTTGCGAGCAAATCCGAAAACCCGATGTTCCTTCCCGCGGCCGCCGACCAGTTTCGCTATATTGCACGTCGCGCTCTCGGCGCATCGACATTTTGTTTCCAATCGCATTCGAGTGTTTCGCAGCACTATGGTAAGTTAATTCCGAAAGACGCCGACATAGAGGCCGCTTTTTAACGTATCCGCCGCGCAGACGCGCCAGACTTAGGATTCGTTACAAGTCCCTCGTGTGTAATTACTTCCCCTGCGCATGAGCGAACGGTAGCGAACAAGAACGACTACACCAGACATTCATAACGGCAACATGGCGTCAACGCTTTGGCACCCTCGCGCGCGCGTGGAACGGTCAAGGGGGCTGGTCTACGGGCAATGTGATGATCCTAGATACAAGAAGCCGTGCATCGTCATTCACCCGGAACTGCGCGGCATAACCCTTCAAGGCGCTCAACCGTTTCTTCAAGGGTGTGCTCCGAGACTTTCATCGGCAAGGTGATCGAGCCGTGCTTCTCGATGTAATCGCATGTCCCTTCAACGGCGGCAAGAATGAGCACGGACTGGTTAACATTGACGGCCCTGGATGCTTTGCGAAGCCGTTCTTTCAGTCTTGGGAAACGCCCGTGCGGGATGCGGGCAATGATTCTGTCCTCATGGACGGTCTGGCTGACGGGGTTTTTAGGCACAGGGGCATTTTCATCGGCAACCTTGCGCCCGCAATACATTTCGCCCGTCTAACTTTTTCGCATTTTTATTCTGGCCTACTTCTGCGCAGTCACTCCCTGCGGTTTTGTTTAGCGTGTCCGAGTCGAGGCCGGAGTAGAAGGTCCGGGGGCGACTTGGGGGGTAATAGCTCAGTCGTTAGATGCGGGTTCGCGCTGAAAATGATGCGCTGTAACCTGCTGAGCCAACTCGATCCAGTAGGAACCGATCTCGCCCTCCTGCGTCTTTACCCATTCGTTATAGGCGTGCTGCAGGGAGATTCCCTGCCAACACGAGATACTGGCAGCAAAGAGCCTGCGTGCTAATTCCTTGATGTGCTCGTTTTCTTCTTTCATTTGTGTGTTGTTAGCGGTTGCTTTTTCAGTGGCTCAACCTTCGGGCCTTCACTACTGACCTGGCAAGCAGTGAAAGTATTCTCGTCCACGCGGCTTACTTTTCGCAAGCAAAAGGGATGATTTGCTCGGTTGAGCGGTCCGCATTTAACACACGAATTTCCCCGCGTCCGAATTTTGCCCGCCCCTTGGCATAATCGACAGCACTCTGCTTCGCATCCTCTCCGACCCAATACGGCGCTACACCCGGCGCTTCAAAGCACTGCCAGCCGCCTCGATACGGCCGAATCTCGATGATCGTTTGAGACTGTTGCAAAGGACTAGCTGACTCTGGCATCATGCCACCAATGAAATACTGGGAACATCGTCGCTGACAAGCTTAGCGCCGCTGGTTTGACTTCAGTCCTGAGGCGCAAGTGTCTACTGCAAAAACATCTTGCGATTTTCCTCCAATCGAAAGGCTAAATGTCGGAGTTGAAGCGCCGTTTTTAAGTGAAATTTTGCTCGCGCGCGCTCGATGAAGACACTCACACATTTCCTAGACACTCCTAAGCGATCTGAAATTTCGGCTCTACTCAAGCCCTTACCCATTAGTTCAACAACTTGTGACTCGCGGCGGCTTAACAATTTTGGTCGATCTTCCCTAACGACTTTTCGTTTGCTACGCTTTCTCTTCATTGTTCATAAATCGATTTTGCCTGAGACGGAGTAGCAACATGCAATACTGCGAAGTCATCGCTGACCAGCTCAGTGCTGCTAGCTGATCTTGGGTTATTGCAGCGCCGTTACTCGTGACGGCTGGCGTTGGATCGTTGACGCCCATCGCGAAGGTCGCCGCTACATTGTGCATTCTGAGGAAAGGTGGGGCGGCACGCGATACCCTAATTAATCGATCCAGTTAATCGCTGACGAACGCGGACGAAAACCAATCAAACCGGCAACCAATTATGCGCCATCAATTTCCGCTTCGGATGCAGAATTGCAGTCCCCTTCACGGGTGCTCCTTCGGATTTGTGGATCTGCGCAAAATCTCACGCGCTAACTCCCCGCTGGAGGTCTGAGAATTTAACGCTCCAGGCGCGGCGTTCCCCGCATCATCCACTTCGACCCAACCGCTTCCCATATGAGTTCCAGTCTTCGCGTCGACCCAGACATAGTGTTTGACCTTTTTGGCCGCGGCCGGCTTCAGATCAAAATCAATTCGCGAATTGTTCGCTGCTGTCTTGACATTAACGCTCGATTTTAGTGCGCCGTCGAGGACGACACTGACGGTATACACGCCCGGTGACAATCGGGAGTAATAATAATGACCGCGAGAGTCGGTTTTGGTCGTAACCGCGCTCTGATTGCCTTTTTGCTCGACCCGGATTTCAGCATCCCTGAGCGCTTTGCCGTCGGGACTACGGACAACGCCCTCGATGGACTGGCCGAACGCGGCCCCCGAAAAAACACCTGCCACCGCTACCGAAGCAGCGGCCAAAAATATTGCTCGATAAAACATGAACCACATACCATCGATGAGACTGTTTGCGCTCTGAGCGCTGTCACTGTTGGTCGTATTAGAAGCGAGCAAATGATGACCATCGGCAATCTTACCGTTTCCATACGTTTGCTCCGCAGAATGCTGTGTGATGGTTATCGCTTTCATAATTCCACTTTCTGGCTGAGGATTTGAATTTGTCCTTTCATAAGTCTCTACAGGAAACGAAAGACGAAGTTCCCAAAATAGTTAAGCTTTTGACGAGGACCGAAGAGCGGGCTGTCTCCAATCTAACACTCAATGAGCTGCGGCTCTGAGGAGCATGAGCAAGAGCAAGAATAAGGATGAGTTTTTAGCAGGCAGCTAAAGGTCGTTCAAGGCATGACCAGGCTCCAGCCCACCGAGGGAGTCGGGCCCCACGCAGAGCCTGCGTAAACGTTGTTATTGAGATACCAGATCGCCGTTTGACGCGTCG
>QHXH01000417.1 GCA_003222855.1 Acidobacteriota bacterium | reverse complement strand
CAGCAATGTCGATCAATTGAGCGATGGAGCAGCAGTAAGGCAGTAAGGTTCAGAGTTCAACCTTTAGGTTGGCCTCTCTGAGACAGCGCAAGCTGAAGCTTGAACTCTGAACGGGGAATTAGCGATGCAAAAACTTGCTGAAATTTGTGTGCGGCGGCCGGTGTTCGCGACGATGCTTATCCTGAGCCTCACGGTCGTTGGTTTGTTCTCGTTTCGATCGCTCGGAGTCGATCTGTTTCCCAAGATCGATCTGCCGACAATCACTGTCACAGTCGTAAATCCCGGCGCCTCGCCGCAGGAGATCGAGACTGAGATCACCGACAAAGTCGAAGGGGCCGTCAATACCATCAGCGGCATTGACGAGCTGCGCTCGACTTCGGTGGAAGGCGTGTCGCAGGTTTTCATCACCTTTCTATTGGAGAAGAACGCGGACGTCGCCGCGCAGGAAGTACGCAACAAGGTCGATCTAATCGTCAACGATCTGCCGGAAACTGCTGAAGTTCCGATTGTGCAGAAACTCGACACTGACGCAACTCCCGTTTTGCGCATCGCCGTGTCGGCGCCGCGCAGTTTGCGCGAAGTTACTGACATTGCCGATAAACAGATCAAGCGGCTAATCGAGCCGATCAACGGTGTCGGCAACGTCGAGATCGTCGGCGGCCGCCAGCGCGAGATCGAGATTTGGGTCGACCCCGACAAGATGCGCGCCTTCAATGTTTCGGCGGCCGATGTTGCGAACGCGGTGAAGTCGCAGAACATGGAATTGCCCGGCGGCCGCGTCGAAGAGGGACAACGCGAACTCACCGTGCGCACGATGGGCCGCATTCCCGATCCCGCCCAATTCAATAATCTGGTCGTCGCAAATCGCGGAACTTACTCGGTGAAGCTCAGTGACATCGGATACGTGGAAGACGGCGCCGAAGAGCAACGCACTGAGGCGCGACTGAATGGTCAACCAGCTGTGACGCTGGTCGTTTCAAAACAATCAGGCCAGAACACCGTCGCCGTTGCCGACGCAGTAAAGGATCGCCTCGCGGAAATTCAGCCGACGTTGCCACGCGATGTGAAAACGCAGATGGTCGGCGATCAGACGATCTTTATCAAAGCCGCGCTCCATGCGATCAATCTTCACCTCGTGGAAGGCAGCATTCTCGCGGCCATCGTAGTTTTTGTCTTCCTCTGGAGTTTTCGCTCGACGTTCATTGCGGCAATCGCGATCCCCACTTCGATCATCGCCACGTTCGGGTTGATGGCGGCGATGGGTTTTACGCTGAATCAGATCACCATGCTCGCGTTGACGTTGATGGTCGGCATTGTGATTGACGATGCGGTGGTCGTGCTGGAAAACATCTTTCGCTTTATCGAAGAAAAAGGAGTGCCGCCATTTCAGGCGGCAATTGAAGGCACGCGCGAAATCGGCATGGCGGTTACGGCGACGACGCTGTCACTGTTAGCGGTCTTTCTACCGGTCGGATTCATGGCGGGAATCGTAGGCCGTTTTATGTCTTCGTTTGGATTTACTTCTTCGTTTGCGATTGCCGTTTCGTTAATCGTCTCGTTCACGCTCACGCCGATGCTGGCGGCGCGCATGATCAAAAGAAAGAAATCAGCGCCGGCGAAGAATCCGACCAAGAAATCGGATGCCGACGACCGCAGCTCGCTGGCCGAATTCAAAGATAAGTATGAACAGGCAGGATCGAAACAGGGCCGCTTTTATCGCCCCATCGACCGCACTTACACGTGGATGCTCAAGTGGTCAATGACGCATCGGTGGGTCATTATGGTGCTTTCGGCGATCGTTATTGTCAGCACGATTCCGTTGTTCATGTTTGTCGGCAAGAATTTTCTGCCCGTTGACGATCAATCTCAGTTTGAACTCAACGTGCGCACCGTTGAGGGTTCGACTCTCTCATCCACGGCGGCGCTTAGCGAACGCATTGCCGGCGACGTGCGAAAACTTCCCGGGGTCACGGACACGCTGGTGACGATTGGCAGCGGCCAGCAACAGGTGGTTAACCTCGCGAACATCTATGTCAAACTCGCTCCGCTCGAGGACCGCAGCGCTTCGCAGAACGATCTGATGCTGCGCGCTCGCTCTGAGATTCTGGCCAGGTATCAAAAAGAATTTCCGGATCAGTTGCGCACCAGCGTCAACCCCGTAGCGGCCTTCTCTGGTGGAGGATCTCGGAATGCCGACATTCAGTTCGTCATCGGCGGGCCGGATCTTGATAAGCTCACCAAATATTCGACCGACATGCTCGCGAAAATGAAGAGTATGTCCAATATTGTAGACGCAGATTCCACGCTGGTCACCGGAAAGCCCGAACTGCGCGTGGTAATCGATCGCGCGCGGGCTGCGGATTTGGGTGTGCGCGTCGGTGATATAGCCCAGTCGCTGAATACTCTGGTGGCCGGGCAAAAAGTTTCCACCTTCAATGCCGGCACCGATCAATACAACGTGCGGGTGCGCGCGATTGGCCAGTTTCGCGCAAACGCGGAAGGCTTGAAACGGATGCTGGTAGCGTCGCAAAAGCTTGGTTGGGTAAGTCTCGACAATTTGGTCCGAGTCGAGGAGGGCACCGGGCCGTCTTCGATTGATCGGTTGAACCGGCAGCGACAGGTAACGTTGCTGGCTAATGTGAAGCCGGGCGGCTCACAGGCAGCCATCATTTCGCAACTGACTCAGGCGGCGAAAGACGCGCACATGGATGCTGCGTATTCCACTGGACTGGCCGGGCGCTCAAAGGAACTCGGCCGCACTGCTTACTATTTTCTGCTGGCAATCGTTTTATCTTTCATCTTCATGTACATGGTTTTGGCGGCGCAGTTCGAATCGTTCATTCACCCGATCACGATCCTGCTGACGCTGCCGCTCGCCATTCCGTTCGGTATTGTTTCATTACTTGTGACGGGTCAAACGGTGAACATCTTCTCCGGTCTTGGCTTATTGCTGTTGTTCGGCGTGGTGAAGAAGAACGCAATCTTGCAAATCGATCACACCAACGGCTTGCGCAAACAGGGCATGGAGCGGCATGACGCGATCATTCAAGCCAATCGCGATCGTCTGCGTCCGATTTTGATGACGACCATTGCCCTGGTTGCCGGCATG
>QHXH01000416.1 GCA_003222855.1 Acidobacteriota bacterium | reverse complement strand
TGTGAACATCATCCAAATCAAAGCGAATTGGATTGGGAATCTCGACCGGCATGGACCAGATCTTAACGTTTATTCCTAAACCCCGCAGCGCCGACATCAATTCTTTATAGAAATCAGCAACTGACTGCGGTCTCAGATCCAATGTCGTCAGCGCGCCATCGCTGCAGTCAATCCGCAATTTGTGATCGATGAAGTCGAACTCGATTTCGAAGATGCGATCTTCGTAAGGCAGCGGCGAAGTCGTCAGGCCGCGCGCCGAAACGTACAGCGTCACGTTCCACCAGTGGTTCACCAGCGGTGTTAGCTTCATCCGTATCTTGCCAACAATCTGTGTCCACATGTGCACGGTCGCGAGCGTGTCCTGCCATTCTTCTAGGATGAGTTCGGGCCAGATGTTGTTGGGCATGATGCGAAAGAATACGCCAGTTGAGTTATGAAGTCAGTACCGTCCGCGGTAGCGGATGGGTCGCTCGTTAACCCACCCGCTACCGCAGGTGGTACTGACTTCGAGTCGATGATAGAGTCACAACATCCTTAACAAACGATCTGAAATTCGAAATTGGAGATACCAGTCATCATGTCATCACCACAACCAGTCCAAACCACGGTGCGCCGCTACCAACTGTTCATCGACGGGCAATTTGTTGATGCGGAATCGGGGAAGATATTCAAATCGCCGAACCCGGCTACAGGTGAGACGTTCGCTGAAGTAGCTGAAGCCGATCAAGCCGATGTCGATAAAGCTGTCGCCGCGGCGCGCAAAGCTATGACCGGAAAGTGGGCAAAGATGAGCGCGCGCGATCGCGGGCGTTTGCTCTTCAAACTGTCGCAGTTGATCGAACGCGATGCGGCGCAACTTGCCGAGCTGGAAACCCGAGATAACGGCAAGCCAATTAAGGAATCGACTTACATCGATCTGCCGGGCGTCATTGAGAACTTTGAGTACTTTGCGGGTTGGCCGACGAAGATCGAAGGCGAGACGATTCCGGTTCCGGGTCAGATGTTCAATTACACTCTGCGCGAACCGGTCGGCGTCTGCGGCCAAATCATCCCGTGGAATTTTCCTCTGTTGATGGCGGCGTGGAAGCTCGCACCGGCGCTGGCGGCGGGCAACACAGTTGTGTTGAAGCCGGCGGAACAGACGCCCGTCACGGCGCTCGAACTCGCGAAGCGAATTCAGGAAGCAGGCTTTCCGGAAGGCGTCGTCAACATCGTTCCGGGTTATGGAGAGACGGCCGGTGCAGCGCTGGCCTCCCACAAAGGCATCGACAAGATTGCATTCACCGGATCGACGGAAGTCGGAAAGCTGATCGCGAAAGCTGCGGCCGGCAATCTCACGAAGGTTTCTCTCGAGCTTGGTGGCAAAGCCCCAAACATAATCTTTGCCGATGCGGATCTCGATCAAGCGGTCAACGGCGCGATGATGGGAATCTTTTTCAATCAGGGCCAGGTGTGCTGTGCCGGCTCGCGCATCTTTGTCGAAGAGAAAGCGAAGGCTGAATTCCTCGCGCGATTTAAGGAAAAAGCCGATCGCATCAAAGTCGGTGATCCGATGGACAAAGCGACTTTGATGGGGCCACAGGTTTCGGAAGCACAACTGGACCGGATCAAACGCTATGTCGACATTGCCCGCGAAGAAGGCGCCACCGTGCTGACGGGCGGCGGGTCACCGCAACTTGATCCCGAATTCCAAAATGGTTACTTCTTTCAACCGACGATCTTCAGCGACGTCGACAATTCGATGCGCGTGGCGCAGGAAGAGATCTTCGGCCCGGTCTCGAGCGTGATCACTTTCAAAGACGACGATGAATTGATTCAAAAAGCGAACGATACGATTTACGGATTATCGGCAGGCATCTGGACCCGCGACATCACGCGCGCCCATCGTTTCGCGAAGGCGATAAAAGCCGGCGTTGTCTGGATCAATACCTACAACATGATGAACGCCGCGTCGCCGTTTGGCGGCTACAAACAATCAGGGTACGGACGTGAGATGGGCAAGCACGCGCTGGAACTCTACACCCAGGTGAAGAGTGTGTGGGTTGATCTCTCAGGCAAACCGATCGGCTGGTTTGGGAAGTAAGGCAGTGTCAGAAGCCCGCGCGTCAGCAAGGGCTCTTTTCGATTAGTCGCCCTCCCTAACGGTCGGGCTTCTGAGACCATCCGCTCCCACATCAACGGTTGCTGGTAGTATTTCCTCGCGGCGCGTTAAATTCCATCTTTTCCCCGCTTTGTTACTCCGTTAATGAACTAACGTGAATGTTCAATCGTTACTTCGGAAAATTTTGTGTGCTCGCTGCCGTCGTTTGGGTCGCACCGGTTCTGATGGCGGCCCAAACACCGAACACTGCTTCCATTCGCGGAAAAATTGTCGATGCGAATGGTGCAGCGATTCCTGACGTTCAGGTCACGGTTGCGAATCAACAGACCGGTTTCAAGCGCGACGCGAGGACCGATGAGAATGGCAGTTATGCAATTACGGGTTTGCCGCTGACGGGCGGCTATAAACTGAGCGTGACCGCGCCGAACTTCGCCGCCCAGGAGAAAAGCGATCTGCAGTTGCGCGCAAATGAAACCGCGACGATCAATGTAATGCTATCGCCGGCGATTGGTACTGCGAGTGTGACCATCATCGGCACCGCAGAAGGCGTTCGTTCAGACTCATCCCAGTTAGGGCTGCGGCTCGACGCGAGAAAAATTGAAGAGACGCCGGTTTTGGGCCGCAAGACAACAAATCTTGTATTGCCGAATTCGGCGGTGCGCTCAGCGCGCGGCACCGGCGATCTTTTTCTGAATAACTTTCTTTTCGTCATCAACGGCAGCGGGAGGCGCCAGACTAATTTCGTGATCGACGGGAGCACGGGTGACGATTCGTGGGGCCGGCAGACAATCTTCACGAACATTCCGTTGTCAGCTTTGCAGGAGTTCACTGTCTTGACCAATAGCCTGTCGGCTGAGTACGGGCGATCAGCGGGCGGGGCGGTGAACCTGGTAACGAAGACCGGCACGAACGAGTTTCACGGCGACTTTGTTGGAGTGTGGCGACCCGCGGGATTACAGGCGCGACCACCCGGATCGACTCTCAATCGCCGTACGCCAGATCAACTGGCCCAAGTAAGCGGAATGATGTCAGGGCCGATCGCGAAAGATCGGACGCATTTTTTGGTCGCGGCCGAATACAATGATCAGAAACGCGACTCGGTGATTACTTCTGCGCTTTCGCCGGGTGTCTTTCGCGGCGTTTATCATCAGGAGCTTTTAATGGGGCGAGTCGATCACCGTCTCAACAGCCACCACACGCTCACGACGCGCTTCAATTTTGATAACTTCTCAGACACCAACCCGCAAGACGCGGTGGGCGGCAACGTTTTGCCGAGCACCGCGCGCACATTTCAGCGCCGGGCTTATGCGTTGCAGCTTGCCGAGACGGCTGTGATCAGTCCGGCGATCGTTAATCAGGCGCGATTCATTTTTGAGGGTGGCGTTCCGATTACTCAATTCGATCCGGTCACGGCCTCGACCCAGTTCGTGCGGCCCGGTTTATCGACAGAGGGCGAATCGCGATCCACCAGAC
>QHXH01000415.1 GCA_003222855.1 Acidobacteriota bacterium | reverse complement strand
GACGAATGTCGCGCATTGTCCGTCGTCGAATTTGAAGCTCGGATCGGGCCTGGCACGGATTGCCGAAATGCTGGCGCGCAAGATTCCCGTGTCGCTCGGCGCCGACGGGGCTGCTTGTAATAATCGCCTCGACCCGTTTACGGAAATGCGCACTGCCGCCCTGCTGCAGAAGCTAGCGCACGGGCCGGAGGTCTTGCCGGCTGTGCGGGTTTTGCGGATGGCCACGATTGATGGCGCGCGAGCAATGGGACTCGATCAGCAGATTGGCTCGATCGAAATGGGAAAGCGCGCGGATGTAATCGTTGTGAATCTTGATCGGATTCACTCAAGCCCGGCGCGCGATGTGGTGTCGACTCTGGTTTACTCTGCGCAACCGTGCGATGTGCGGACCGTGGCCATTGATGGACGGGTGGTGATGCGCGCCGGCGAGTTGACGACCTTGAACGAGTTGAGCGTGATTCAAGATGCCAATCGCGAAGCAAACTTACTCGTCGAGCGCGCCGGAATTTAGAAGCCGCATCGGATTTTGGAATCAAGGGATCCTTGATGTTTAGACGCGGCCCTTGCGCCGCGGTCCACGAATGCAATCAGGCGGACAAGTCCGCCTTCTAAACGATAACGTTGTCGATCTCAACGCTCAGTCTTCCAGCTTTTGCCAAAATCAATCTCAGTCTGCGCGTCTTGGGTAAACGCGCCGATGGATATCACCACCTTGACACTATCGTTCAGACAGTCAGTCTGCACGACACCCTTAAATTCGAAGCAACCAACGATTCTGAGATCGTCCTTGAATGCGACGATCATTCGTTGCCGACTGGGCCGCGTAACCTGGTGTACCGTGCAGCAAGGGCTTTGCAAGATCGCCTGGCAGCAAAGAACGGCGCGGCGAGGAGCCTGGCAGATTGTTTGGTGCCGCGAGGCGCCCGCATTAGATTACAAAAAAGAATCCCTGCGCAAGCGGGTTTAGGCGGCGGCTCATCGGATGCCGCGGTAACCTTAATCGGTTTAGCCAGGTTGTGGCAGCTCCGTCCCACGAAAGAAGATCTGCTGGCGATCGCTTCCCAACTGGGCGCCGATGTTCCGCTGTTTTTGCTTGGCGGCACGACCTGGGGAACGGGTATTGGAGACAAGGTTGAACCGCTCGCCGGCCTGCCGAAAAAATCTCTGTTAATCGTAAAACCAAACGCGAACGTCAACACCTCAGATGCTTACAAAGCTCTGGATGAACGTTCCTTGACAACCCAGAACTCGAAAACTATTCTTTCAACTTCACCACGCTCAAAGGTTTTTGACAGAGCAGACTTTGCATCTCTTACAAATGATTTCGAGGTCGTGGCGTTTGACCTCGCCCCGGAGATTCGTAGAGCGAAGACGGCATTACTGAAAGCAGGCGCGAACGCGGCGTTACTTGCGGGCAGCGGCTCTGCGGTGTGGGGAATGTTCGACAGCGAGGAAGCGCAACGACGCGCCATTCAGGCAATCGAACTCGAAACTGGTTGGCGCGTCTTTCCTTGTAGAACGGTAGGACGCGACGAATACGAGGCGGCGATGCATGGCCTGCGACAGCTTTTGATGTAGATCCGCACAGCCGGCCGCGTGCCGGCGCTCATGCTGGGGCGTAGCCAAGTGGTAAGGCACCGGTCTTTGGAATCGGCATTCGTAGGTTCGAATCCTTCCGCCCCAGCCAATTTTTTTGTCCGACAAACTTCAGTTTGTCGAATCCGAGGTTAACGACAAGGTTAAACTTGTCGGCCAATGAATGGGAACAACCGGCGGCATCAAAGTTTTCTCGGGCACTGCGCACCGCGGTTTGGCCGAAGAGATTTGTCGTGAACTGTCCTGCGACCTGGGCAAAGCGACCACGGCGCGATTTTCAGACGGCGAATTCAATTTTCAGATTGAAGAGAACGTGCGAGGCGCTGATTGCTTTATCATCCAACCCACATGTCCGCCGACTGACTCGTACTTAATGGAGTTGCTGGTGATGCTCGATGCGTTCCGTCGTTCATCATCGGCGCGCATCACGGCGGTGCTGCCGTATTACGGTTACGGCCGCGCGGACAAAAAAGATCGGCCGCGCGTGCCGATCTCGGCCAAGCTGGTGGCGAATTTATTAACGACGGCAGGCGCTGATCGAATTCTGACTATGGATTTGCATGCGGCGCAGATCCAGGGGTTCTTTGATATTCCGGTGGATCACTTGTACGCGGCCCCGGTTTTTATGAAGTATTACCAGGAAGCTCCGCTGCCGAATCTGACGGTCGTCGCCCCAGACACCGGCGGCGCTGAACGCGCACGCGCGTATGCGAAGCGGCTTGATGCGGAACTTGCTCTCTGCGATAAGCGCCGCGACAAGCCGAATGTTGCTGAAGTGATGAACGTCGTCGGCGATGTTGAGAGCAGAAATTGCCTGATCGTCGATGATATGTGCGACACCGGTGGCTCGCTGACCAAGGTTTCGCAGGCCTTAAAGGCAGCCGGCGCCGCGCGAGTTGACGCCTGCTTTACGCATCCGGTACTCTCAGGACGTGCCGCACAGCATCTGGCGAACTCGGGTATCGAGCAGATTGTCGTGACCAACACCGTGCCGCTGAACTCGAAAGCAGCGGAGTTGAAAAACATAAAAGTCTTGAGCATTGCGCCTATCCTGGCGAAAGCGATCAAGTCGATCCATGAAGAGACCAGCGTCTCTTCGCTCTTCGTATAGCGAAGGGCAAAAACTGAAAGCGAAGTAGCCGTCGATCCTCAGCTTTCAGAAAAAATTTAATAGTGTGGACAACGAAATGTTGTTCTCCCTCTCCTTTTGTGAGGGGGCCGGGCGAGGGACGAAGTTAGACGCAGTCTAAACCCTCACCCTAACCCTCTCCCAACAGAGAGGGGACGAATAGGAGACAGCAATCATGGCAGAGAAGAAGGAAATCGTTCTCCGCGCGGTTCGCCGGGAAGGCCGCGGAAAAAATGACGCGCGTCGCGCGCGCCGTGAGGGTCAAGTGCCCGTGACGATTTATGGTGGCGCCGCCGAGGCGGTTGCCGCGCTCGCGCCCCTCAGTGAATTGGCGGCAATCTTAAGATCCGATACGGGCCGCAACACGATCTTCACCGTCGATATTGAAGGTGTCGAAGCGACTGAGGTGATGTTTGCCGATCGCCAGATCGATCCGGTGCGCTCGCGTCTGGTACATGCCGATTTCAAGCGTTTGGTGAAAGGCGAGAAGATTGAAGCGACGGTGCCGCTACGCCTTGTCGGCGAACCGATCGGCGTCCGCGAACAAGCTGGAGTCCTCGAACAGATCATTCGCGAAGTCGAGATTCGTTGCGAGCCACGCGACATTCCTGAGCACCTGGCTGTGGATGTGACGAACCTTGGCGTTCACGAGGTGCTGCACGTGTCCGACATTCCGACGAGCGAGGGAGTCGAAATCCTGACCGGTGCTGACACGGTTATCGCCACCGTTGGCGTCGTGAAGGAAGAGCCGGTCGAGGTTGCAGCACCGGTTGAAGGCGAAGTCGCCGAGGAGAAGTAATCCATTGCCGATTGCCAATTTGCGATTGCCGACTGGATCTTCGCCGGCGTTCTTTGATCAATTCGCTGAAGCAAGCGCGCGATTTTTCAATCGGCAATCGGCAATCGGAAATTGGAAATGTTTCTGATCGTTGGACTTGGAAATCCCGGAGAGGAATACGCGCACACGCGGCACAATCTGGGATTTATGCTCCTTGATAAGTTGGCTGCCGACGCAGCGGTGAGTGTCCGGCGAAGTGAATGTCGATCGCTTGTTGGCAGCGGATTGCTTGAAAACGAGCGCGTGAAGTTGGCCAGGCCGCAAACGTTCATGAACTTGAGCGGCGAGGCGGTGAGTT
>QHXH01000414.1 GCA_003222855.1 Acidobacteriota bacterium | reverse complement strand
CGAAGGACAGCACCACCATCATCATTCTGAATGGCGAACGATTTAAACCCCACAAGTGCGTATGATGCGCAGCGAAAGCATAATCAGGCGGGAATTCGATTCTGGCAAACATGATGCGCTCACGACCGCTGCCGAGGTCGGCGTTGACCTTTTGCACGGCTTCGGCCAGCGTCTTGTTCGAGGCTTGATACCATTCTTTGGAATTCGCGGTCAGGCGTTCGAGTACTTCTTTACTACTCATCATAGGAGCGCCTGGCTGGATCTTGAAAAATCTCTTGGTAAAGGCTTTCATGATGAAATCGTTTCGAGTTTGCTCGGAGAAAAATGGGTAGTATCCAGCAACGATCACCTCCGCCTTTGGAAATGACGTGGTGATGTGGCGGAGCAGTTTTTCCATCGGCAGTCCACACCGCTGCTGTGTCAGCCGATCAATTTCCTCCTTCCCGGATGCATTCAGCAGGTTCTGCGCGTTAACATCATTTACGCAACCATTCATCAGCACCAAATCTACTTTAGAGCCGTCAGCATAAGATTTCAGGGCATCATCGACTTCATCGTTCACGGTAGGCAGCGCAACGTTCACCTCGGCATTGTTCGCCGTCATTCGATCATCGGTGAAGCCGAGCTCGATCACAGCACCTGAATGTGCGGCGATTTTTTCGACGACTGGCCGACCGGTGGTTTTCTCCAGCCAGACTTTGACCTGATACCAGGATTTATGTTTCGCTTTTAGTCCCTCTCCCCACAA
Source organism: Acidobacteriota bacterium (assembly GCA_003222855.1). Lineage (GTDB taxonomy): Bacteria > Acidobacteriota > Blastocatellia > Pyrinomonadales > Pyrinomonadaceae > UBA11740. The sequence goes on along the minus strand of QHXH01000414.1, from coordinate 2,493 downwards.
TATGGAATCGCCCAGAACCAGCATATTAAGAGGATGGGCAGTCGGCTGATGTAAGGCGTTTTGATTGGTTTGGGCGAGGGCGAGCGAGGCGGCCAGTAATATCCACGAGATAACTGTCACCTTTAACTTTAAGACGGTCCTCAGCTTCATGGGAAGAATCACCTTACCTTGAAAGAGAGAATTGCGCTTTCTAGACGTCGAAGGCCAAGCTAAGTAATTTCGGTAGGACAGTTGCATTTTAAATTTGCGCAGGTAGCAGAATAAGTAACGGCCAGTAGATGGGCTTCATAGCGAACGAGTGCAACGCACGGATCAGACTGCGGCCCCTTGTAAGAAGACTTGTCACTAAAAGACGAGCGCTTTCTCGTACAGGTTACGAATACGCTCTCAGCTCTTTACCACATTCACCTTGTCGAGAGCGGCGCGCAGCCCTCGGGCCAGCTTCTGCGCGTCATCCGTGGCCCAAAAGTGCATGAAGAACAGATGCGGCGTCTCTACCAGCATGTGACTGTGCAGAGCCGTCACCTCGATGCTGTTGTCTCGCAAAGCCTTGATCACGGGGTTGACTTCACTTGCCAGCAGCACGAAGTCGCCGGTGATGGCTGCTTTGCCTCCGCCGGTCGGCTGGAAGTTAATGGCCTGTGCCAGTCCCATCGCAGGCGGAATCTCCATGTCGTTGTCCATGATCTTGTCGGCGCGTGCAACGGAGAATTGATAGACCCCGCCGTTTACTTTTCCACGGTGGCCCATGATCTGATCGATTTGCTTCGTATCGATTCCGAGATCCTGAGTCGGAGCAGCGGCGGCGGGCGCAGCAAAAGGCGTCTTGCTCAGCGCAAGCGCGTCATGAATTGCCTTGGCGATTTTCACGCCGTCACCCATCGCATGAATGTGCATGTACATCACGCGCGGAGATTCATGCAGCACGTGGTTGTGCAAAGCCGTCGGTTCGACTCCGCCTTCTTCAAGTTTCGTCATGACCGGCGTCACTTCATCTTCGGTGAGCACCAGATCGCCCATCACGGTGGACATGTCGCCAGTCTTCTCGAATGCGACCCATGAGCCAAGTGCCAGCGCCGGCTTAACTTCCACGCCTCCGACTGTAACCTTTAGATCGCTGCGCGGCAGACTGACTTTGTAAACATCGCCCGGCTGCATTGAGCCCGCCTTACCCAACGCCTGCTCGACCGGCTTCCAATCTGTTGCTCCAGCTTGTTGCTGGTTATTTGATTGTCCTTCCTGATTCTGCGGCGCAGAGCAAGCCACCAAGACAAACAATGTCGCTAACGCAAACGCGACGAGGCCCAACACAACTCTTCTCGTCTTGCGCGCGAGAGATATATGGCCTAATACCCCATCCGTTATGTTTCTGTCTTTTTTCATCTTCACTCCTGCCTTTCTTCTCAATCCAGTCCTGTTCCTGGTTGTTTACTTAGGGGCTTGGTCTTGCTTGATGCTTGCGTACAGCGCGTCGTAAATGAATGAAGCGCGCTCTGCGGTCTCATAATCATTCTTCGTCAAAAGCGGAAATCCTCACCTCGTAAGATCGCGCCCGATTCGGCTAGGTAAACGCTCGTACAAGTGAATAAATAACTCCGCCGGCCATTGCGCCAACTGCCACCAAAGCAACATCCCGCTTCAACCAAACAATTAGAAAAAAGGCGATAGCAGCGATGGCAACACTTGGCCAGCTAACAATTGCTTCGGGAACCAGATCGAGGGAAACAACTGCGATCACTCCCACTACTCCGGCGCTGACGCCCGCAAGGAATGCTTGAATACCGCGATTGTCGCGAACCTTTTCAATATAATGAGTGCCGCCGATGACAAAGACGAACGACGGCAGGAAAACGAAGAACGTGGCGAGCACTGCTCCTGAAATTCCGCCAGCGAGATAACCCGCAAAAGTCGTGAACAGCATGAATGGCCCAGGCGTCGCTACACTCATCGCTACCCCGTCAAGCAATTGACCATCGGTCAGCCAGTGATACTGCGCGACTGCGCCGCGCTGCACGAATACCAGCGAGGCATAGGCGCCGCCAAAACTGAACAACCCTGTCTTAAGAAACAGCCAGGCGATCTGGGACAAACGCGAATCAATAAACGGAAGCAGTAGCGCGAAAGCTCCGATCGTGACTGGAAGGGTCGGCGTCCCTTTCTTCAAACGTGGCCAGCCTTCCTCGATCAGTAAATTCAAAGCACCGGCTATGACCAGAATCAAAAGGAAGTTGATTCCCCCAAAACGCATTCCTAGAAATGCTCCGACCAGCAGGAGCGCGAGAAAGAGGTTCCGAATTGCCGCCCGCCCAAGTTTGATGATGCCGGCGGCGATTATGCCAAGGACCGCCGGCTTGAGAACGTAGAGGGCATTATTGACTGGCGGCAGCTTGCCGTACTTAACGTACAGCCAGCTCAGAACAATCATCACGATCGCGCCCGGCAAGATAAACGTGAGACCCGCCAGGATTCCTCCCCATAACTTGCGCTTCAAAT
>QHXH01000413.1 GCA_003222855.1 Acidobacteriota bacterium | reverse complement strand
GCTTATCTAATGCTTCGAAGGTGAAATTCATGAACTGACCAAAAATGTCCATGAAACCTTCAAGGCCCGTTATCAATCCAGGGGCGTAGTTATGTTCCTGAAACTGTGGGAGCATCCGACGGCCCATGTATCCCACCAAACCTGTGGGCAACTGCTTCAGGACGCTTTGGCTGGCGTGGGTAAAAAACCGGCCGGTATCAGTCGCGATGACCATTAGTATGCTCTTCTGCGTGCCTGTTCGCGATCCCAGATTCCACTGGTCAGCAAGCCGCAGCGAAAAGTCATACAGGTCCTCGTTTCCAGCCGTCTTAACAGTGGCGATAACAAAGTCAATTCCCGTCCGTTGCTTGAAATTCTCAAGCACGTTATTTACCCGCTGCTCAGTCTTCACGTCAATTACTTCGGCAAAGTCATTCACGTGACCGTGGGGAGCAGGAAGCACCGCCTCGCTCGTCTTCTCGCCAGCCTTAACCCCGAGCGGCCAGAGCAGGACGATCGGTAGCAGTGCAAGCAAAACGAATGCTCGAAGATTCATCTTAGAGAAATTCATCTGGAAATCCCTGACGGAATGCCGACGATTACTGAGAATATACGGTTAATACCTCCGGCGCCCCAAATTCTATCGTGATGCTGCCGATCCGGGTCAAGCCACTTCCGCCTTAAGTTCTCTGCGTAATTCGGTTGCGATGCTCAGAAAGGAACGAAGCTGAATTCCTTCGGCATCAATACCTTCGCGAGCGCGCCGGTCGCACAGAACCCGAACCTCCTGAATTCGCTCAGCTCTATACATCGAATTTAGATCGTCTGGCAAACCCGGATGGCACCCAAGCTCTATCACCCCGGACGGGAGCCCTCTTATCGTGGCTAACAGCGACTCGATACTTATGCCTTCGGGGTAAGGGTAGCCATTCGCGCTTTGACCATAAAACCTTCCGCTATATGAAATGTCCGGATCGCAGTCGCGAAGCGGAATTCTCAGACGACGTGCAGTTTCGATCATAATCGACCGCACTGGCTCAGTCTTGTGAACGTGCTGGTGCGAGTCGAGATGCGTAGGGTTTCGCCCCAACAGTCCTTGAAAAGTCGCCCTTTGCCGGTCAACCTCTGCTGCGACTGCGGCTGCATCCTCCGTGGAAACGACTTCGTACAACGGTGACGCTCAGGTCAGGATGCCCGCGAGCATACTGGGCCGCCTCCGCGGCTGCCGGCCAGCGAACCATTAAACTCGCGCTGGTGACGATGCCGTTCTCGTGCGCCTCAATCACACCCCGGTTTATACCCGGGCTCTGACCAAAGTCGTCCGCGTTCACAATGAGATAACGTTGAGCAATCATCGCGTCAGATCTCTATCAAAGGCCTAACTTGTCGGCGAGTTGCATGGCTTCTTTTGACCAATCGTGTCGGTGCTCAACCGGAGGTATCCAGCCAGGCGACCATCCCAGCCACTGAACCGCAAGGGCCAACCGACAATAATCCAAAGCAGTCAAAAACTCTTCCAGGTTTGTCGGCGACTCATCTGGGTGAGCAACTGAATGATAGGCCTTCGCGATCGCCGACCTCTCGTCCTCGCGCCAGTTGCCGCTAACGAGCGCAGCCAAATCGATCAGACCCGGCCCTATACCAGCCATCTCCCAGTCCACGGGGCAAACGCGCACACCTTCACCACGCTCGTCGATCAGCACATTCGATGCATAGAATTCGCCGTGTATGAAAGTTGCCGGAAGCGTATTCAATTTGGCAATGACTTTGTCAAAACCGGAAACCAGCCTCTTAATCAGAGCGCGATGTTGCGGCGACGAATCATTGCGCTCAAATTCTTCAGCTCGGCGGATCCACGTCCAGAAAAAGTTTGCGTCTCGATTCAGCAGGTGCGAATAGCGTTCCAGATCTGAAGTTCTGTCGGCCAAGCGGCCATGCATTCGGCCCAGCCACCGCGCGGCTTCCTGCCAGAGCGAAAGATCGCCCACTTGATAAAGCTCCACGCCCGGTGCCTCTTCAAGAAAAAGCCAAAACCTGTTTGCGTGGTCATCGGCGACCGCTCCATAAAAGATTGCCGTACCGAGGTTCTTCTGCGAAAGTAACTTTTCATAAACCTCGATCTCCCGACGCGGATTGCGAATGAACTCTGGTTTTGCGTCGCGCGCGTTCTCAAGCAAGGCTTCGTCGCTCAGATTTTTGAAGATCACGTTTAAGTGAGATCCATTATCGAGCGTCACCTTGAGCTCTTCGATGGGAAAGCTGGAATGGTATTGAGATGGTGTTCGTTCAATGCTCAGGACTGTGACCGGTGACTGGAAGTGCTGGCGCAGCAACTGTTCGAGCACACACCGCAACTCTTCGGTGTTTACAGTTGACTCAGAAATCTCGAGCAATTGACTCATGACGTATTTACGCAGCACCTGCCGATTCAAGCAGGCGCGTCAGAACCTTATCCGAATCGAAATACTCTTCCGCAATCGCACGCGCGGTCCGCGAGTGTTGCGCGTAATCACTGTTCATTTCATCGATCGCTGACAGCACGTCATCTTTTGTCGTGAAGGAGAATAATCCTTCACCCACCGGCAGGTGTTGACTGAAATCTGTCTCCTGCGCAATCACAGGGCGGCCCGATGCGAGATAGCAAACGCTTCGGTCGCTGAACCAGCCGCATTGCGATTCGACATAGCCGCTCTTGGCGATTCCAAACTCGCCTTTCGAAGTTTGAATGAACTGCTTGTATTGCGAAGGGGTGCTCGCGACCTGGCGTGGATCGATCAAGTCCCAACCGTTGGTTTCCAGTGCCGCGAGATCTCTTTTTTCATCGGGATGAATACTGAATGCGAGCGTAATGTTTTCCCTGGTCAACCGCGGCAGCTCGAAAAACTGACGTAACGAATGAGCCTTCTGTCCATAGAGCGTTCCTTCATGTTCAATCGAGCCGTAACCGCGCCAGTTGCCAATCGTGGTCAGTGCGTTGTGCTGAATGCCATTGGCAAGAGGCCATTCTGACAACACGATTGGTTGTTTGGTGGTAATCCAGTTGTGTCCGCATGTCGGCACAGTGCAATCAGCCCGGCCGAGACTCTCGCCCACGGTTATGAAATGCGTGTGATCATTGAATCCCACATCGATGCCCTCTGCCGAATGCCATAGCTGATTGAATGCCGGATCAAGATCGAGGTAAACGCGCGCCGGTATTTTGTCTATAAGGTTTCTGTCCCTCAGCATCCCCGAAATATTCACCAGAACGTCTGCGCGGGCAGCGATGGTCCGGAGAGAGTCGTAACTTAGTCCCTCAGTTTCTTTCGTGCCGTCCAAAAGCAGGGCCGAGCTTTCGCTCAACCCGACATCGGCCATAACTTGATGAAAGTACTTCGCGTTATCTGAGCCTGCGAGCGAAGAATCGATGGGCCGCAGCGCCTCCTTCTTCACCGGCTCGACGAAATACACTTCATGGCCCAGCCGCTTGAAACCAAGCAGATACTGGAGGACGGCCCACGTCGCACCGCCCTGATGCGGGACGCCTGCGATCATTCCGCTGACGAGAATTTTCAGCTTGCTTTTCAACTCTTCCTCAGATAAGCCAATACCCAGATATGAAAGTATGGCGGCGGAAAATGCATAAATGAAATCGTATCGCTATACCCTTGCAGCAGATGAAACAACTCGTCGTGTCCCCACTGGCGCACGTGTTCAGGGTCTGGTATCTCACCATCATGGGGACATGTCAGAATGAAGCGACCACCTTTTCTCAGAAGATTCATAGCATCTGCCACAACGCGCTCAGGTTCGTTCAGATGTTCGAGAATCTCACACATCGTAATCACATCGAACTCGCGTTTGATTGAACTGAGCGAACTGCTGATGTCCAGACAGACGTATTCGATGTTAAGCGGTTGATCAAACTCAGTATTCCTCTCGATTGTGTACTGCGAGAAATCAACTCCCATTACTTTCGCGTGGGGCAATCGCTGTTTCATCTTGCGGCATAAAACGCCTGAACCGCACGCGATATCCAGCACACTGGTGCCATTCGGAATCAACGAGACAATTGCATCGTGAATGGGTCCGTAATCGCGGTTGTAGTCACCGCTGCAAACCGCGCCCCGCTCCCATTCCTGGCAGTAGACTCCGTCCCAGTATTCTGGAGTGTTAATGTTAGAAGTAGATTGATTGCCAGCTTCGTTCATCGGAATCTCGCGATCTTCAATGCAGCCGTCTGGCGGCCTGAACAGACGAGCTCAAGGTGCAATACCGACCTCCTCGATCAGACGGCCCAGCACCTTATTCGAATCGAAATACTCCTCGGCGATAGCGCGCGCAGCGCGCGAGTGCTTCTGATAATCGTGGGCGATCAGCTCGGTGCCAGCTGCAGCTTCATCTAAGGTGTGAAACGCTACCAGTCCCTCTCCTACCGGAAGAGTCCGGCCGAAGCCGGTATCTTCAGCAAGAATTGGCCGTCCGCTGGCAAGATAACAGGCGCTTCGATCGCTGAACCATCCGGTCTTGAGCTCCGTGTAGATTGGCTTGGCGCATCCGATTTCCGCGCGCGAATTCCTGATGTAGTTTTCATTCCTTCTCAGCAATTCGCGATCGCCTATTTCATCTTGCGGATCGATGTTGGCGGCGAGCTCGAACGGTACTCGCGTCCGTTGCGGCAGTTCTATGTATTTCAGATAAGCATCGCGTTTTGAGCAACTCACCAATTCGTCGTGAAGACTGATGGTGTGCCACGTCCATTCAGTCACTGAAGAGAAAGGCTTGCCATCTCCTGGATCCGCCGCCGGCTCCCACATTGGCAGATAGACGAAAGGCGCAAAGCTGCGCCAATTCACGCCGAGTGTTGGAACTCGACAGCCGTCAATAGCCATTCTGCTTCCAACGGTGAGAAATATCTGGTGATCGTGTATGCACAGGTCCCATTCTAACGCGCAGGCTTGCAGCACTCCCGGATCGAGATCGACAAGGACCCGGTGTTTGAAGAGTGAAAGCAACGGCTGGCGTAGACAGCAACAGAAATTCAACAGCACATCAGAACTCTGCGCAATCTCTCTGATTTTTTCCTTCGTCACTCCGCGCACGTCTGCTCGGTCGAGATTCGTTTCGTCATCGGCTTTGTCATATAGCACCACGGCACAACAGTCGCGGAAACCATAGCGTTCGAATCGCTTGAAGAAGCGGTCCATCAGTTGGTGGTCATGCACTCTATCGCCGCTCGATTGCAATCGATCAAGCCAGAATACTTCGTGCCCCAAAGCTCTTAGCCCCAGCAGGTATTGGAGGAACAACATCCAATGTCCTCCGCCTTGAGGATACTTTGCTATCGAGCCCGCGAGTACTATGCGTAAACCAGTCATCGAGATCTGTTATTCACCTACAAGTCTTCACGAGCCCAGTCGGCGTTGCAACGCCCCTTCACGGCGCAATACCCACCTGCTCGATCAATTCGCCGAGCACTTTATCGGAATCGAAGTATTCTTCAGCTAGAGCACGCGCGGCGCGACAATGCTCACCGTAGTCACGGGCTATTGACTCGACGCCCGCGACGGCTTCGTCCATCGTCCGGAATGGAATCAAACCTTCGCCGACCGGATAGTTGCGGCTGAATCCCGTGTCCTGCACCAGAGCAGGCTTGCCCGAGGCCAGGTACCGAACCGTCCGGTCACTGAACCAACCGCTATTGGTTTCGACGTAAACCGCCTGGGCCACAGAGAACTCTGCACCGGATGTTTGCACGTAGCGGCGAAACTTTGCCGGATCACCCGCCACGAGTTTGGGATCGGCTATGCGCCAACCGTGTTGACGCAGTAATTTGAGATCTTTCGCTTCGGCCGGATGGATATCGAGAGCGATCTCAAAACCCTGCCGCGTCCTCTCTGGCAGCTCGATAAACTTTCGGAACTCGTGAACCTTTAGCCCGAAGGCCTTCCCATTATGCTGGACTGGTCCATATGGGCCGCGCCAGCTGGCGATAGTCGTAAAGCCATCGTGTGTTCCATGATTTGAAGTGGGCCAATGCTCGAGCACAATTGGTTGGCGCGTTCGACGCCAGGAGATTTCACCAGTTGGAATTGGACAACCCGCTGTGCCGATGTTTTCACCCACGGTAAAATAAAAGTCATGCCCGTCGAGTCGGGGTCCGGCATTGCCTATGGTGTGCCAGAATTGTGTGAAACCCGGATCGAGATCTATATAGACTTTGTGGCGTAGTCGGCGCATAAGGGCGTCGCACGTGAGATGGCCTGTGATATTGACAAGCAACTCAGCATCTTCAGCAATTGCGAGCAGCTCAACGTAGTCTAGCCCGAAGACCTTTTCCCCGTTCTCGTAGACCAACGCAGCCGAGCCCAAAAGATCGAACTGTTCGAAAATCTGCTTGAAATACGCCAGATTTGCAGAATTCTCGAACGAGGTTCCGGCGCCGGCGGCATCGACGCAGTTCTCGCGTTTGATCTCTTCCACAAATAAGACTCGAAAGCCCAGCTTCTTGAACCCGAGCAACCAGTTCAAGCGGGTCCAGGCGGCGCCACCATTGAAATGCTTGTTAGCGATCGCTCCGCTAACTATGATCGTTGTCACTGGTTTAGCTCTCCAATCGCTTCAGCCAAGACCCAATTTACCGAGTAGTCGGGTTAATACCTTGTCGGAATCAAAACACTCTTCGGCGATCGCGCGCGCTGCGTGCGAGTGACGAGCGTAGTCGCGTGAGATTTCTTCGACTCCGGAGAGTGCCTCGTCGGTCGTAGTAAACGTCAGTAGTCCTTCGCCCGTCGGATAAAGATGTTTGATGCCCGTGTCCTGAACCAGCACAGGCTTGCCACTGGCGAGATAACAGATACTACGATCGCTGAACCAGCCGCTATTGGCTTGCACGTACATATTCTTGGCGACCATGAACTCTGCCTTGGAGTGCTGGATGTAAGATTGATAAACCCAGGGGTCGCCGGCTACGACTTTGGGATCGACTAATGACCAGGCGTTGTCAGTAAGCAGGGTGATGTCCTTCACCTCAGCCGGATGA
>QHXH01000412.1:1283-4359 GCA_003222855.1 Acidobacteriota bacterium | reverse complement strand
ACGGCCAGAAGATCTGATCAGCTTTCGCGTAATCGTCCCAATTAGGATCGATGGTCAGACCGTAATAGAAAAGAATTCGCTGGTGACGGGCCGTGTGGCCGAAGCGAAGCGCGGTCAGCATTGGGGCAAAGCCGGCAAGCTTTCATGGATCATGCAGGATGTCGTCGCCGTTGACCTTACGCGCGTGCCGATACAGGCGCAAAGGGATTCCCCTCTGGCGGGGAATGGGATAAAGGGAACCAGCCATGGTGGTCAGGTTGCAACCGAGATGATCGTGCTCGGAGGTTTGCTCTGGGTAGCGGCTCCACTTGTATTGCTGCACGGATTCAAACGAGGTGAGAACGCAGTCCTGCCGGAAGGCAAACGATTCGTCGTTTATGTGCAACGCGACACGATTGTGAAAATTCCGTCAGCGTCAACCGACGGTCAGACCGCAGCCCCATAAAGAAAACCGGCGCTACTTTCGCGAAGCCGCGCCGAAAGAAAGTACTCTGCCCTAACTATCGAGAACGGGACTGGTGCCAATTCCCGACAATCTAGACTTAATTCATTTCGGCGACTTAAATCCGATCTCTTTTTTTAACCTTGGGAACTGATCAAGGACCGTCTGGACGATCTTCGCAGGAAGTTGAAGTAACTGTGCCTCGATCCTGGCAAACCGCTCATCGCTCTTCCGCTGCCACTCTTCGGTTCTGATTTGGAGCGCGAGCCGCTCTTGATCGTTCCTGGCAATCTGTTCAACGAATGCAGCCTGATTGCTGATTAGCAGGGCCATCGCTTCTTCCAGATGATTGTTTGCGGGAGACTTTCGTGCAGCCATGAAGAGAGTTTACCACTTTCGGCAAGTGCATTCGTGACGACTCAGCATCGTCCTGGTGGGACAAGGCTTAGTTCACTTCGCCAAATTCTATGAGTCATGTTGAAAGAACCCGCGCGAATTTCGCGAAGCCGAGTCAGCCACTGCAGGTTAGACGTTTTGGTTAACGATAGACGCCGGCGCTTCTGCCGATTCAGCAGAGCGATCGCGTGTCTGACTGTGCCAGCCCCGGCAACCCTAACTCAGCTTGCGGTCTAATTTCATTCGCCGGTTCTTTTGATCGAAGGTGAGGGCGAACTCGCGCAGGATTTTGAGACCGACGTTTGTATCCGACAGGGCCGGAAACGTAATCGTCGCCTGTGGATAGCCGTAGCGGCCAATGTGAATAGTGTCTCTCAATTGCGCCTGCTTGATTTCGATTTGATTACTGACTGAACGAGCTCGGCCAACGGTTACCGGCTGCGACAGCAATTGAAGCTGTTCTACGAGTTCCTCCGGCAGAATAAAGCCTGCCACAAAGTTGCCCGAGTCGATATGCGCTCTGACTCTGATTTTTCCAATTGCGACTTCGATCACCGGAATACGATTTTCGATCTCAAAGTTCAAAATATCGTTGCCGTTTGCGGCCGGTAAAGCACCGCGCGCAAGTCTGACTTCCATAGCCGGATAATCAAGCGTCAATAAGTAGTCGGTGAACAAAGCGAACCCCAGTATGCCGTCCACGTCAGGATAGTCTCGCGTAATCCGCTGCGGCCGAACGACGGCCGTTACATTCCTAAATTCTGCGCCGCCAAACGCGATTGATTCTATTCTGGCGGTATCAACCTCCCGGTCATTTTCTCCCGAGGGATCGCCGTTGAGTACTTTGCCGTTGGGCTGAAGCTTAAGTTGCGCAGCGATCGAGGTGTCGATATCCGCTTGCATGCCGGCGCCGGTGTCGATCGTAAATGCGAAGGGTCCCTGGCCGTTAAGCTTTACTTCGATCACCGGCATTAGCCCACGAAACCGCATGGGAGCGACAGCCACAGAAGAATTCTGCGCGGCAACGGAAACAACGCAGGCAACGAGGAAAATGATCGCAAAGGTAAAACGTTCTGGATGGCGCATGAATACGCTACGGGAATCGGCTGATTAAGGAATGGCCCTTTTCTGATTACTTGTTCCGGGGCGCGCTGGTCTTTGCGACCACCAGCGGGTCTGCCTCCATTTCGCGGCGATAGAAAACTCGCGGGCGTTGCACGCTGCGTTTTTCGGGATCGGCAATCTTTTGCTCACCTTCAGTGAACGCGATGTTCAATCCCAAACCGCGGCTCTGCTTCATCTTTTCTTCCTGCATCTGAGGCACGCGCTCAGTCGCAAAGTCCAGCCACTCGCGCGCATTCACTACTCCGTCCTTCGGTTCGACGTCGGCCGCGCCGCTCTTCAGCCCTTCTTCCACCAACGCGTAAGTCAACAGCCCGTGCCCGAGTTGCGCTGCTTCCAGCGCCGCCTGATAACTTTGCGCCGCAGTGAGAATGTACATGCCCTTTTCGTAAGCGAGTTGGGCCAAGCCTTTCGAGTTCATCGGGCCGCGCCGTTTCTCTTCAGCTTCAAGTGCCTGCCCCGAGTTGCACGCATCGATGACCATCAAAAGAGAACTGGCGGCGAGTCCTTCAACCGCATCTTCCAATTCCTGATCTGAAATGCTGTGCGAGATGATTGCTTTCAATCCGTTTTCGTCAAGCGCGTTACGATCGCCCGTGTAACCGAGATCGTGCGGAATCAGATAGAAGCGCTGACCCTGCGCCGTCCCGTGCCCGGCAAAATAAATGATCACGGCGTCTTCCGGCTCAGCGCGCCTAAGCCTATCGAGCGGGCCGGCCTTTAACGTCGGCGCATCGGTGGCTCCAGTCAATCGTCGCAGGGCGGCCAGAATGTTTTCCTTGGTCGCTTGATCGTTGAGCACGGGAACAACCTCGACATGCTCGAATCTTCCCAGGGGAGCCTGCTCGCGGCTTACCTCTTGAGCAAAACTCTGCGCATCTGCGACGGCGTACTTCAAATTGTATTGTGAGTTGGCGTATTCGTTGACGCCGACGGCGATGACCCACGCCGTGCCGGCACGCTTCAGACTCTCCGAACCCGTGAGCAGCAGATTCGCGTCCTTGCTCTTCACGTTGTCGTTGTTGAAAGCATAAGCAGTCAACCGATTGGGACCAGAGACAACGGTGATCTCTTCTTCAAGGGAAGCGGCTGCTTGTCCTTTGAGCGCATCGCCAT
>QHXH01000412.1:0-1248 GCA_003222855.1 Acidobacteriota bacterium | reverse complement strand
AGCCGCATCGGCAACATCAATCCTTACTTTGACTGTGCGCGTCGAGATGTTCTCGCTCGCGCCGCTGGTTGATAACTTGACGATCGGCTGTCGCCGATCTTTTTTTGAGATGTCCTGGGCGACGTGGGGACGTTTGCCCGCGAAGATGTCTGAGAGCAACCCCGGCGAATAGAACTCGTTAAAGAACCATTCGACGGGCGCGACATTGAAAGTGTCCTGGTTATAGCGCCAAAGAATCTGGTTCCACGATCCCGGCGTGCCATCAAACAAACCCTCGGGTGTGACGACCATCCATTCCCCGCCATCATCCAGCGAGATGAGCGTCAACAGGTGTTCACCTGTATTTGTGTCCCAAAGAAACGTGCTGCCGTCGTCGCTCGCGGATGCAAGCAGTTTTCCATCCGGACTGAAATCCATCGACTCAATGTTCGCCGTGTGGCCAACCATAGTCCGCAGTTCGCGTTGGGCGGCTACCTCCCAAATCTTGATCGTATTGTCCGAGCCGGCGGATGCGATCATCTTCGCATCGCGACTAAAGACAACGTCGGTGATGCCCTTACCATGTCCCTTGATCGCTCCAATCTGCCGGCCCGTCTCCGGATTCCAAAGCACGACCTGTCCGATCGTCTCGACCTTCAGGTTCCTGAGAAAATCTTCTGAGCTGGTCGGCGGCTGATTCTTTGAACGCTTCTGATTGCCTGTGGCCTGGCCCATCATGCCGGCCATATCTAAGTTTGATTTTGATTCGATCCCGCCGCTCGCCAGAATTTTTCCATCCGGACTGAACGATACTGAAGTCACATTCCGGCCCATTGTTCCCGCCGTCATCGTGCCGAGCATGTTGGTCATCATCGCGTTCAAGTCAGCCATGTTCGGGAGGTTCGCCATGTTCGGCATATTTTTCAAGTTGGGTCTCTTGCCCGGCTGAGGCATCGGAAAATTGCCCATGGAGGCCAGCGGATTAAAGTTCTGGCCCGGTGAAGAAGCGAGCGATCTCAGACGGCTGCCTGAAGCGACATCCCATAAAGTGATTTCACCTTGAGTGCTAACGGTGGCCAGCACCTTTCCATCGGAACTGAATCCCGCCTCGACAGGTGAGGTGCTCAGCGTGAGCGTCTGGGCTTCGTGTCCCGTCGTGACGTCCCAAATTCTCACCTCGCTCGAAGGCAGACGCCCGATCATCTGCACGCCCTGCGACATCGTGTAAGTAACGGCGAGGGAATGTCCGTCCGGACTGAAATAGACTCG
>QHXH01000411.1 GCA_003222855.1 Acidobacteriota bacterium | reverse complement strand
CTCGATGAACGATGCCGGCTGCGTGAGCCGCGGAGAGCGCGCTCGCAATCTGCGCGGCGACATCAAGAACTTCGCCGGGCTTTATCGATGCCTTTCGAATGCGTTCGCGCAGCGTCGCGCCGTCGATGAACTCAGTCGCAAGGAGGTGACCTGACTCCGTTTCGTCAATCTCGTAAATGGTAATGATGTTGGGATGGTTTAATGCAGACGCAGCTTTCGCCTCTTGCACAAATCGCCGCATGCGATCCTGATTGGCGGCGAGGCCGGCAGGAAGAATCTTGAGCGCAACCTTCCGATCGAGTTTGGTGTCCTGGGCCAGGTACACCTCGCCCATCCCGCCTGCGCCGATCTTTGAGCGGACTTCGTAACGGCCGAGTTGCGTGCCTGAAGCAAGAGTCATCTCATTTGGAGTGCGGCGGCTTGACGCCGCTTTGGTTGATTCAGTGAACGAACTCTGTTGAGGTAATCAGAATCTGGCCTTTCAAAAAAAGCGGCGTCACGCCGCGGCACTCCAAATGAGATGACTCTTGCTTCAGGCCGAACGCAGCGGATCCCAGATCGGATTCACTTTGAGATAGATCATCGGTCCAAAACGAAGGTCGATGGACTGGTCGAGCCACTTGAAGGCTTCATCTTTGTTGCCCAGACCCGCCTGCGTGGCCGCGAACCAGTGCGGTGAAACGTACCGATCCTTTGACAGTGCCAACAACTCATTCATCAGCTTTTGCGCTTCGGCCCTGCGCCCGCACGCTGCGTACTCCTGCGCGCGCCAACCGAGCTGCTCGCCCACTGGCCCCATTTGTTCGGCCTTCATGGCTTCAGCGATACCTTCGTCGCACCGGCCTTTTTGAATCAGCGCGCGGCCCATCAGGAAATGCGCGCGCACAAAGCTCGGATCCATATCGATGGCCTTCTGCAATTGAGCAATCGCTTCGTCAGGCCGCCGCGTGAAATAGTAATACTCGCCGTGATCGGTCTGGAAGAGGACCGAAAGCGGATCGATTGCTTCGGCCTTTTTAATTTCCGCAATTGCTTCTTCAGTTCGACCCGATGAGATCAATAGATACGCATAGCCGTGATGCGGCGTCGCGTAGTTTGGGTTTAGCTCAATGGCTCGCTTGTATTCTCGCTCCGCCCCGGCCCAGTCCCAATCGTAATAAAGTTTGACGTAGGCCAGCGAAGTGTGGGCTTCGGACAGCGAATTATCAATCTCGATCGCTCTGGTGGCCGCGTCTTTTGCCAAAGGGAAAACATCTTGCGGCGAGCGAATACCCTGGCTGCTGAGAAAACTGTAGCAGTCGGCCAGTCCCGTGTAGGCGAGCGCGTAGTTTGGATCTTTTCCGATGGCCTGACGGAAGTAATCGATGGCCTTTTGATAGCTCTCTGCCGTGCGCTTGTTCCAGTAGAATCGGCCTTGCAAGTAAAGCTGATACGCCTCGGCGTTAGCGGTGTAGCTCTTAGTGACCCGTTGCTGTTCGGTGCTGGTCAACCTCTGCCGGAGTTTATCTAGAACGTCGCGCGTGATTTCGCTCTGCACGGCGACCAGGTCGCTGAGTTTTCGATTGTACTGTTCGCCCCAAATCTGATTGCCGGTTCGCGTTTCCACCAGTTCGAGATTCAAAGTCAGATCGTCGCCGCGTTGCGACATCCGTCCCAACAGAACGGCCTGCACGTCTAACTCTTTGCCGACCAGCTGAGGCTCGACATCTTTGTTCTGGTAGCGAATGACGGAGCTGCGTGACTTAACGTTGAGGTTTCGCAGTTGCGAGAGATTATTTATCAGGCTTTCAGTTAAGCCATCGCTCAAATACTCAGTGTCAGCATTGCCGCCGACATTCTGGAATGGGAGCACGGCGATCGATGCGATCGTTACGGTGGCATCGCGAGAGCGAAGATAGGCATTGATGCCGATGACGCCCGCAACGGCAAACAAAACAGCAATCACTGACACCGCAATCTTGTGTTGCTTGATGCTTGAAATGAGGTATTCGGCGCTCGATGCCTGGGTGGTGGTGCGAGGATCGGGCTGGTGCGAGGTTGTTTGCGCGCTGGATATTGCTCCGCCCGTAGTCGTCACTCCCGACTCGGACTGCGAAGGGGTTGTGCTGTCGATTGTGGCGGCGCTATTCAACTCTCGCCGCACTTCCTTCAGCTCAATGGCAACGTCCTTGATCGTCTGATAGCGTTCTTCCGGATCCTTCGCTAAACATCGGCGCACGATCCTTTGTAGATCAGGCGGCGCGTTCGCATTCAAGCCGCTGATCGGCGGCGCCGGCTCGCGAATGATCTTGTTCAGCGAATCAACCGCGTCTTTGCCTTCGAAAGCCTTCCGTCGCGTCACCACCTCGAACAAAATGCAGCCGAAAGAAAAAATGTCCGAGCGCTGATCAATCTCTTTCGTTTTACCCTGCGCCTGTTCCGGCGACATATAACCTACAGTGCCCAGAACCATGCCTGACTTTGACTGATGGGCCAGAATCGCAGTCGCCATTTCACTGGAAGAGTTGGCTGGATGCCGCGACTCAACCAGCTTTGCGAGCCCAAAATCGAGAATCTTCGCGTGACCGTCACGCGTCACCATGATGTTGTCGGGCTTCAGATCGCGATGCACCATTCCCGCTCCATGCGCTTTCGCCAGACCTTCGGCCACGTGTTGCAGGTAACGCAAGAGCTTTGGCAAATCAGTTTGTTGATGATGGATCAGGTCGCGTAGAGTCTCGCCGTCGATAAACTCCATGGCGATGAAATTCACACCCTGCTGCTCGCCAATCTCATAGACGTGCGCGATGTTCGGATGATTGAGCGCGGCTGCGGCGGTTGCCTCCTGTTTGAAGCGCCGCATCCGATCATTATTGGCGGCCACGTCAGGGGGCAGAACCTTCAGCGCAACTCTGCGATGAAGTTGCAAGTCTTCCGCCAGGTAAACTTCGCCCATTCCGCCCGCGCCGATCTTCGAGCGAATTTCATAGCGGCCGAGTCTTGTGCCGGGAGGAATGGTCATTTGTGAGACATCGGAAGGCGCATCGGCAACCGTAGCTGCACATGGAAAGAGCGCCACATTCTAATCCTATTAAGTTGGTGGCGCTAGACTTGGTTTAGAACCAAATATCGAAGCTGAAAGTCTGACTCATCAAATAAAGCTTTGTGTCTTTTCGTGATTTCTGGTTCGTGATGATTTCGTGGTTTGGTTCTCGTTGATGCATCTGCAAAGCACGCCACGAAAAACACGAACACAAAACCAATCCGCACGAAGGCGCCCAGGTCTGATGAGTCTAGTTGTTATTGCCCTTTGATCGGACCCACGATGTGCGCTTGCTTCAGTCAACAAAGAAGTGCAAGTTACGCGATGGGCGGTTAAGCCCTGCCTGCAACTTCGCCCGTCTGAGTGTTCACGCGCACCACTTCGCCTTCTTTAATAAAAAGCGGTACGCGCACGGTCAGACCAGTCTCGAGCGTCGCCTGTTTGCTGGCGCCGCCGGCGGCGGTGTCGCCGCGCAGACCCAGTTCTGTCGACGCCACCGAGAGTTCAACATACTGGGGAAGTTGCAGCGAAACCGGGGCGCCGTTGTATTTCAAAACCTGGAGGGACAGACCATCCTTGAGATAGCCGCGATCGCTGCCGACGTCTTCATTTGAGAAAACAA
>QHXH01000410.1 GCA_003222855.1 Acidobacteriota bacterium | reverse complement strand
CTCCCGGCACGAGACAGTAACGGCGTTTGCCTCTTTTAGATCACTCATCAGACGTTCTAGCAAAAGGTCGCCGACGCCGCGTTTGAGCCAGCCAGGATCGGTTACGATGAACAATCGGTACTTTGGTAAATAGATGGTCTGTTCAATGGAACCGAAGCCGAGAATCTGTCCGGCCGTTGCATCCTCTGCCACATATTGCCGTCGCACATACTTTGCTTCGTCAGAATTCTGCCGGCGACTCACCCAGAGATCATTACCGGGGACGTCCGACTGCTGCCGGGCGTAGGCCATTGTCTTAATCGGCGGCCAATCTTTACCGATTAACGGACGCAGACTCGCATTGACTCGGTCAGAAAAAGTCCGGTTGCGCGAGGGACGTTGACTCTGAAGATTGTCTTTGAACAACTCGACGCTTGCTTTCAGCCGTTGCCTCGCTGTATGAAGGCGCTTATTAACGGTGGACACCGGAACCTCCAGAAATTGGCCGATGTCGGCTTGGGTGTATCCGTTGACGTAGAAGAGTGTGGTCGCAAGGCGCTCGTTATCTGGCAAAGCCTTAATAGCCACGAGTACTTTATTGAGCAGGTCATTCCTTTCGGCTACAAGATGCGGTCCCGGCTCTGTTGTGGGACTATTCGCTCCGATTTCGAGAGGTACAATCTGTAACCGCTTTCCGCGCGTTAGGCGATTACATTGGCTCAACACAATGCGCTTGAACCAACCGGGAAAAGCGTTAGGTTCACGGAGCTGATCAAGCTTCTGCCAGGCGACGACGAATGAATCCTGAGCGACGTCTTCAGCAAGATATGCATCGCCGAGAACACTATAGGCACAGGCGAAAGCCATGTCCTGAAAACGGATCACTAACTCGGCGAACGCCTCATGGCGCACCGACATGGAGCCGCGTGAATCGCAAGCCTCTGAGATCAAAACGAGGATATCTTTCACGTTACTATGCGGCGATTATCTCCCTTGCATTTGATAAGAGCCAGAAAGTAACCCGCACCTTACCGCCAGGTCTCAGATTGATTGTTGAGAGTGTCCGGATGATCGGTCTGTCGCGTGAAAACAGTGGCTCACTTTGGGCGGAGTAGCATTTTACGAACTAGGAGTTCAACTCGAAGATTAGTTTGAAAGATCGGCGCATCTAAGTCTAAACAACGCTTTCCGTGAGTCCCGGCGAATTGAAGCAAGCCGAGCAGAGGTCAAGCTGGCCTTCACCGACTCGTCCGGCACATCGATTAACCCTTTGCTGAGTTGGGGGAATCGCAATTACAACTTTTGAAGTAGGTTCCCGTCATGCGTCATTCAGCCATCTTGATCTGCGACTTCGCTCTTTGATTGGGGGGCAGTATTATACAAACTCGTTAATTACATCAAGTCTATTCGCAATCGATGAAACGCTGCCCTATCTGCCAACAGACCTATTCCGACGAAACAATGAAGTTTTGTCGCTCAGACGGGACGACCCTTGAGCATTTGGAAGACGCTCCGACCGAAATACTTACGAAGAGATTTACTGCTGACACCGAATCGAGTGCTGGCCTAGCAACAACAGTCCTGGACACGGCAAGAGTACGAACAACGGGAGATCTGAAACCGGAAACTCGGTATGCGAAAAGCGGCGACATCAATATCGCCTATCAGGTGCTCGGAAGTGGCCCAGTCGATCTGATCTATGTACCTGGCTGGGTCAGCCATTTGGAATACGGTTGGGAAGAGCCTTCTCTCGCTCGTTTTTATCGGCGGCTCGCCTCTTTTTCACGTCTGATCTTGTTCGATAAGCGGGGTACTGGACTGTCTGACCAGAGCACCAATATGCCGACGCTCGAACAGCGAATGGACGATGTGCGTGCAGTGATGGAAGCCGTCCACTCCGAACGAGCAGTTGTCTTTGGCATGTCCGAAGGCGGCAACATGGCCATGCTGTTCGCCGCCACGTACCCCGAGCGAACTATTGCCTTAATTACCTTTGGAGTATTCGCCAAGCGAATTTACGACGCCGAGTATCCATGGGCTCCGACTCCTGAAGAGAGGCAAAAATTCTACGATGCTATCGAACACGAGTGGGGCGGGCCGCTGGGCGTGGAAGACTTAGCGCCGAGTATGGCGCACGACGAGCGCTTTCGTAATTGGTGGGCGAGCTATCAAAGACGCAGTGCCAGCCCGCGCGCAGCTCTCGCGCTGGCCCAATTGAATACTTCAATCGATGTGCGGCACGTGCTGCCGGCGATAAGAGTTCCAACACTGATTCTGCATCGCAGTGAAGATCGAGACTCTAATATCGAAGAAGGACGATATATCGCGTCGCACATTCCCGGCGCGACACTGGTTGAGTTGCCGGGAGAGGATCATCTTTTGTTCGTTGGCGACCAGGACGCGGTTTTGCGGGAGGTTGAAAGTTTTATTAGCAACAGCGAGCTCGCTGCCGATGTCGACAGCGTGCTTGCCACCGTCCTGTACATAGCTGCCACGTCGAAGACGAAAGAGAAAGGATCAGATACTCGCCGTTTCAATGTGCTGGCCAAGCGCGAAGTTGAATGGTTTAAGGGACGAGTCAGTGAAGCGAACGACAATGAGTTCTGTGCCATTTTCGACGGTCCCATCAGAGCGATACGTTGTGCCAGAGCAATACGCGATTCGGCCCTTGAGCTTGGTATTGAAACGAAAGCAGGATTGCATACAGGTTTGTGCGAGATGAGAGGGGATCATGCGAGCGGTGCAGCTGTAGAAATTAGTAGGCGAGTCGCAGATCGGGCAGCAGCGGGGGAAGTGCTGCTAACGAATACGGTGACGGACTTAGTGTCCGGTTCAGAAATCGTTTTTAGTAATAGAGGTGCCTGCAACTTCGAAGGTTTATTAAAGGACTGCCGGCTGTCTGCCACAGTGTGATCGACGGGTCGGCTAGAATCCAGTGGGAAATGGAACGGATAATGATGGCCACAATTTCACGAGACGAACTGAAGCTAAAGATTGATCGCGGAGAAGAGTTTCAACTGGTCGAGACTCTGCCTGCGGCTACTTATCATCACGCGCATTTGCCCGCCGCGATCAACTTGCCGCCCGACCAAGTGACGCAACTGGCGCCGACGCTTTTGCCGAACAAGGATGCGGACATCGTGGTTTATTGCGCCGGCCCAACTTGAAATGCTTCTGAGAACGCCGCCCGTGAGCTGGCGGCGCTGGGTTACACGAACGTGCGTGACTATGCCGGAGGCAAGCAGGACTGGATTGACGCAGGGTTGCCTACCGAGCGCGAGCACAAACACTAGGCTCACGCGCGAATTTAAGTAATCATTAGTGCGACAATTACCGCCAAGTCTTTTCTTAGGAGGACATGCTCGTGAAAATGGCAGCAGCATTGATACTAATGGTTCTGTTTTCCCCAGTAGTGACTGGGAATTCACAATCGCCGACCGGCTCAATGCGCGGGTCGCCAATCGGAGTCGGAGACATAGCGCCAGACTTTACCCTCCAGGATCAGAATAATAGTAAGGTCACGCTCTCCGACGTGCGGGGCAAACGCTCTGTTGTACTCGTTTTCTATCGTGGTTATTGGTGACCGTTCTGTGCCCGGCAGTTAGCCGGACTCAGAACACTTCTGAAAAAGGATGAGAATGTAAAACTGTTCGCGATTAGCATCGACCCGCCGGATGTAAGCCAGACTTTCGCAGACAAGATAGCCTCTGATGGGAAGGGCGAAATCAATTTTCCGATTCTCTCAGACTTCGATCACAAAATCATTGACGCCTACGGACTTCGTGATCCCTCCTACGAAGGTCAGAAGGTTTACGGCATTCCGCATCCGGCCGTTTACGTGATCGATAAGCAGGGGAAGGTTGCCTGGGCCAGGATCGAATCGGATTACAAGCAGCGTCCAACCAATGAAGAAATACGCGCTGTGCTTGATAGGTTGAAATGATTCATTCCCCTTTGTTTTAAGTTGGTGCCTTGAAAGAATCGAAAGGAGTCCTTCCTGTGCCGAATGACGATTCGACCAAAAACAATTCTTCTAACACGACTGCGAGCACGTCGGCGACGACAGGACTGGCAGTCATGCGCGTGGGTCTCGGCGCGATGTT
>QHXH01000409.1 GCA_003222855.1 Acidobacteriota bacterium | reverse complement strand
GATCTCGGACTCAGATTCCAGTTCCGCCAGCCGCGCCGCCAGACGCGTACGCGCCGCCCGCGACTGTCGCAGGCTCTGTTCCAGCCGAGCGATGAGGGTTTCGTTAGCCATGGCCCATCGAGATTTTAGTTTGCAGATCGCCGATTAGCAATAAGTATTTAGATTAGGTAGTGTCTTAGTTTGCCTTTGCGCGTCTTTGCGCCTTCGCGTCTTTGCGTGAGATTACAACAGTTTCACGCAAAGACGCAGAGCCGCCAAGAAAAACCGCAAAGTTAAAACACTACTTTAGATTATGGAAGGGCATTACCTGTTTGGAGTTCCGCCTTTAGGCGGTCCGCACGAAACCATTCCGCGCAAAGGCGGGACTCCAAACGCTATCGATCGCGGTCGATGCAGTAAGTAGGAATAGCGCGCAAGGCCTCTGTATGGATGGATCCGTTCAAGCCTTCGAGAGCGGCGCGGGCCGCCTCGGCATATTCGATCGCGCGTTCTTGCGTAAGCGCTAAGGCCCCCGTTCTTTCGAGCGCATCTACCAGCGACTGACGCGAGACCGTGTGGTAACCGCCTTCGCTTATCACCGTTTGAATTGGCGCACGCATCTCCGGCTCTCGCTGCAAAAGCAGAATCAAAGGTAATGAAACCTTTCCTTCTATTAGGTCTGCGCCGGCCGGTTTACCCAGAATATCCTGACTGCTGGTGAAATCCAGGAGATCATCGATCAGTTGAAACGCCACCCCCAGATTCATTCCATAGTCGCGCATCATTGGCTGCTGCGTTGGGGTTGCTTTACCAAGCAGCGATCCGATTTCGCAACACGCGCTGAACAGGTAAGCAGTCTTGCGCGCGATTACATCGAAGTACTGCTCTTCCGAAATGTCCGTGCGTCCGAGCAGTGTCAATTGCAGCAGCTCACCCTCAGTCATTCGTCGCGTGACTGCGGTCAGGATGTCGAGAATCGGCAGCGAGCGTTCAGCAAGACTGGTTTCAAAAGCCGACATGTAAAGCCAATCGCCCATCAACACCGCGGTTTGATTACCGAATTCAGAATTAATCGACGGACGATTGCGACGGGTTTCGGCTTTATCAATTACATCGTCATGGACCAGTGTGGCCGTATGGAGAAACTCCATCACCGTGGCCATACGAATCGAGCTTTGATTCCCTCCGTCGCCGCCCACCGCATGGTTCGAAAGAATCGTGAGGGCCGGCCGCACGCGTTTGCCGCCGGAGCGGCGCAGGTAATCACCGATATAAGCGATGACCTGAATGTTCGAGCGCGCCTGGCGCTCAAACTCTTCTTCGACGAGCAGTAATTCAGTCGCGATCGAATCAAAGATTCGCTTCGCTGACAGTTGCGCTTCGTCGAGAATCGCGGTTTGCTCTGCTGTCGGCATTTTAATTTGCTTCAGTTTGGCGCGCGGACCTGACCACTCATCGCCGCACAAGTGCGGCCGCTAAACGAAGTTTGAAATCAGTTCGATCGATAATTCGTAAACTGCATGTTTATCCCAAAGTCTTTGGCTTTCAGCGCCGCAATCACTTCCTGCAGCGTATCGCGATCGCGACCCGAGACGCGCACCGTGTCACCTTGAATCGAGGCCTGCACTTTCACCTTCGAATCCTTAATCAGTTTAACGATGTCCTTCGCTTTTTCCTGCGGAATGCCCTGCTGGATTTGCACGCGCTGACGAACAGTGCCGCCAGCCGCCGGTTCGACTGCGCCATAGCTCAACGCTTTCAATGGCACGCCGCGACGCACGAGCTTCTGCTGCAGGATATCGTTCATATTGCGGAGCTTGGTCTCGTCTTCGGCCGTCAGCACCAGCTCTTTTTCTTCCGAGGCGACGTTAGCGTGACTGCCTTTGAAATCGAAACGCTGGCGGACCTCTTTCAAAGTCTGATTGACAGCATTGGTCACTTCGGCGTGATCAACCTGCGAGACAATATCAAAAGAATTCTGTTGGGCCATGTGTGTCGATAAAGTGTTCGCGATGAGAATAGCATCAAAGTTAGAGCATGTGAAAGTCTTCTCTAGGCTTGGTGGTGTCTTAGTTTGGCTTTGCGCGTCTTTGCCCCTTCGCGTCTTTGCGTGAGATCTACTCTGAGGTACAACGGTTTTCACGCAAAGGCGCGAGCCGCAAAGAAAAACCGCAAAGTAAGACACTACTCTAGACTTATAGCGCGCGGCAGAGCGAAGTGGCGACAAATAGTTGTTCGAAGTTTTCGCTTGTAATACGCCCTATTTCGTCCAAATCCTTGCCGTGAAGCGCAGCCAGGCACTTTGCCGTCTCAACCACCCGCGCCGGCTCGTTTCTTTTTCCTCGATAAGGAACTGGGGTTAAATAAGGACAGTCCGTTTCAACCAGCAGACGATCGAGCGGGAGTTGCCGGGCAATATCACGGAGGTCTGCCGCTTTCTTAAAAGTCAGATTGCCGGCGAATGAAACGTAGAATCCCAAATCGATTGCGTCGCGGGCCATCTGCAAACTGCCGCCAAAGCAATGCAACACACCGGCGCGTCGAGAACCGCTCAGTTCGTCACAAAGAATATTGATTGTGTCATCGTCGGCTTCGCGCGAATGAATCACTACCGGCAAGTCCAACGCTCGCGCGATGCGAAGCTGTCGGCGGAAAACTTCGCGCTGGCTCTCTCTTGGAGAGTGGTCGTAGTGGTAGTCGAGCCCGATCTCGCCCCAGGCAATTACTCTGTTGGTTTGTTTGACGACATCGGTCAGGCGAGTTTCTGCCGCATCATCGAACAGCTTTGCATCGTGAGGATGCACACCGATCGCCGCGTAAATATCTTTGTGCTGTTCAGCAAATGCGACCGCGCGTTCGAATGCGCCGCTGTTTGGATCGCCCGTGCCCACGTTGAGCATCGTCGTGACGCCGGCATCGAGAGCCCGCGCGATTACTTCTTCGCGATCCGGATCGTATTCAGGGCCGTCGATGTGGCAGTGGGAATCGATGAACACAATTATCGGTGAGTTGAGGGACGAAATTGTGACCGAATGATATTTACAACCTTGGCGGGAATCGGACTCTTTGTTGAGGTAACATCCACCCCGTTGCTACGAATGAGTTGCAAAAGAAAGTTGGGCAGTAAAGGTGCAAGCTCCTTCGCCAGCGACCGACA
>QHXH01000383.1 GCA_003222855.1 Acidobacteriota bacterium | reverse complement strand
GATTGCCTGGCCGCGCACGCCCATGCGGCGTGCATTCTCATCATCCTTTAGAACCTGAATAATTCGCGCCGCCATTGCTTCATCGTCGCCGCTCGGGACGATGTGGCCGGTCTTGCCTTCAACGATCGCTTCGCGCACACCACCAACATCGGTGGCCACCACGGGAAGACTCGCGGCCATGTACTCGAGAATAGCATTGGCGAATCCTTCCGCCTTTGAGCTGAGCACACCAACGTGTGACGCAAACAAGAGGCTTGCGACATCGTCGCAACGGCCGATGAAGTGAACATCGTCGCCGATTTCGAGGGCCGCCGCGAGTTCACGCAGGCTCGGCATCAATTCGCCTTCGCCCGCGACGACGAATGCCGCATCCGGAACCGCAGCGCGCACGCGCGCGGCGGCGCGCAGGAACATCGGATGGTCCTTTACCGGATTACGCAGGTTCGCGACGATCGTAATGAAGCGTCGTCCCTGCGGCAACGCGAACCTCTTCAATGCTTCGTCACGAGAAAGTCCGGCAGCCGCTTTCAAGCGATCTAAATCAAGACCGTTGTAATGTTGAATGATTCGTTTTGGGCTCAGGCCTTCGCGGATCAGTTGATGCTGGACCACGAGACAATTTGCAATGACGCGGTGGGCCAAACGAAACGACGTACGTTCGGCGCGCTTCTGCGTCGGCGTGCGAAACCCATCAGTTTCGCCCTTCGAAGTTATCCGCGCCGGTACGCGCGCCAGATAGGCGCCCGTCATGCCGAAGATATTCGTGTAAAAACAGTGCGTGTGAACGACATCGATTTCGTTTTCTTTGACATAGCTGGTGAATCGGCGAATTTGTTTCGCAAAATTCAAGTCATAGAAACTTGTCAACGGATACTCGTGAATCTCTCCAATCCCAAGGTCCTCTGCTTCAGCGCGCAGTGAGCCGCGATCCTGCAAACACGCAAGATGCACGCGCACTTCGCCGCTCGAGTGCAATTGGCGCAGAAGCTGTAGCGCCTGGCGCTCGCTGCCGCCCTGCTCGAAACTGTCGATGATAAAGAGGACGTTTGGCTTCATTGAAGATTCGCGTCGGAAGCCCGCCGTATGGGAGGGCCCCACGAGTTTGGAAACTAGCCTTCGTTTACACTCGGGCTTCTAACACTGCTGTCCCTAATCGGCTCCCAACGTGCGTACCTTTCGCCTCGCAGGAACTTAAACATCGCGATTAGCGAAGCTACGTTCGCCAGCACA
Source organism: Acidobacteriota bacterium (assembly GCA_003222855.1). Classification (GTDB taxonomy): domain Bacteria; phylum Acidobacteriota; class Blastocatellia; order Pyrinomonadales; family Pyrinomonadaceae; genus UBA11740. The sequence continues at coordinate 4,140 of QHXH01000383.1, read as the reverse complement.
AAATAATGTGGCAGCGCCAGCAGACGGCTGCGAACGCCAAGATTTTCCAGCAGCCAGGACATGGCGCCACCCACATATCCGATTGATTGCGCGACAAACAACATTCGATAAGGGACCGATACGCCGGACAGCACGGCCGCGGCCGCAAACAGCGCAATGAGAAAGAGCGGCACGAAGTACCGCATAACTTTGTGTGAGAGAAGTTGGATACCGTACAAGCCGCTGCGAAGCGGATTTAGCATGGCGCGGTGCCGCCAAAGATCCGTAAATGTTTGCGCGATGATACGCACACGCATTCGCAATTCATTGTCGTGCTGCCGATTTGTTTCTTCCGTGCAAACTGCGTCCGGCTCGTAGATGGTGCGTAAGCCCTGCTCGATCATCTTCGTTGCAATGATGAAATCGCTGCACGCGTCGTGATAAAGCGGAACATAGGCTGCGCGCCGGACTGCGTACAAGCATCCTGACACGCCGATGAGAGAGCACGCGCGACTCTTATGCCGCTTCAGAAACGTTTCGTAATTCCAATAAGACTTTGCCCCGCGGCCTACGTGGGTATCGCCAGGATCGACGTAAACCAGGCGGCCGCCGACGCAACCAACGGACTCATCGGCAAAGTTCGGCAGCATCTTCTGCAAAACGTCCGGCGCATAAAGGCTCGTGGCGTCGGAAAACAGGATGATGTCGCCATGCGCTTTCGCGACGGCCGCATTCTGCGCGGCTGTCTTACCGAGGCGCTGCGTTTGCCGGTGAAGAAGCACGCCGTTTTTTGCGAAGGCTCGAGCAATTTCGTCGGTGCGATCCGTCGAACAATCTGAGGCGACCATAACTTCCAACAGTTCGCGCGGATAATCCAGCGCCAGAGTGTTTTCAAGTTTCGCAGCCAGCGCGTGTTCTTCGTTGTAGGCGGTGATGATCATCGTCACTGCGGGCGCATAGTTGGCTCGCTGTACTCTGCGCGGTCGCAGCATGCTGACCAAAGCGATCAGCAGCGGATAGCCCCCGTACGTGTAGAACAGCGCGGCGGCGCTGAACCAAAAAATGATCTCGGCTGCTACTCTTATGTTCATGCGATTGCCGGGTAATGTGCGGATTCGCCGATGGGAGGGTCATCTGTGGTGCGCTCAACTTGGCGGTGTCGCTTTTTGATCACCACAGACTCTCAGTTTCAGACTCGTACATCCGGCGTAAACAGACCGCATAGGCAACGAGGTAGTACACGTACCAGAGATACGCGACTGATGCGAAGAAACTCGAAACCATGTAGCCGAGCAGCGATGCCTGTAAACCAATCGCAAGGTAGTAATAGTTCGACTTGCGTCCGGCCACGCGCGTTGCGCTTACAATCTGGCCCAGCTTCCGCAACGGCGTGACCATGAACATCGTGTAAATCACAAGAGCCGCGATTCCCAGCTCGGAGGCAACTTGGGTGTAAGCGTTGTGAGTTACGAGTTCGTGAATTGAGACGATGTGAAAGTTACCCATTCCTATGCCAAGCAACGGATGTCGAATCGCGGTCAGAATTGAGCGGAGCAGAATTTCACGACGCATTCCCGCGGAGCCAACCGGATCGAGACTGGGAACGAAGATCGAAGCAAGTCTCACGGGATAGTTACCGGGAGCGAGAGCCAGGAGGGTTAGCAGCACGACTACACCCGCCACTGCGATCGTTAGACGTCGGCGATAACCCAACTTATAAGCGAGAAAGGCGGAGGCAACCAACAGACCGAGGAATCCTCCACGCGAAAATGTAAGAATGACGGCCGAGATCATCACCAGCGCACTGACGACGTAAACAATTCGCGAAATGAATCGCCGCGTCACAAAGAAGAGCGCGATCGTAAGCGGGATGACAGTCACCAAATGGAGGGCCATGTCGTTCGGGTTACCGAAGATGCCGTCGCCCCGGCCGCTGACGCGGTATCCTTCAACCGTCGTCAAGCCCAGCCGATAGTCGTTCAGCGCTCCGATGCTCAACCAGATGCTCACAACGATTGTCATCAGCACCAGTGACTTCAATCTGAAAGGCGTACGCACCACGTCAGCGAATGAATGCACCGCTAAATTCATGCCAGGCAGCGGCCGGATCGATCGCCAACGGAATCGACAGTAGTGCCGTGAGCATAAACAACAGCACGAGGTTGACTTCCGAGGGACGCGCGGTCAATTTTCCTTCCAGGGATATTTGTGTGGCGATGAAGCAAGCCAGAGTTACTATTCCAACGATTAAAGCCAACGAATTCGTGATTGGGGAGGGCTAGTACTCGGCCGGCCGCGCATACAGAACAATCGTAAAGACAAAGAGTGCTGCATACGAAAACACGTGGCCGGGCTTGAGGAAGGTAGCTGCATCTAGGGGATCAGGACCGATCGCCTGTTCACCTTGGATTACCGCGGCTCTCTCCGACGCCAGGGATTTTGACGCGAAGCGATTCTGGACGGCAGAAAATTCAGTTGCTCGTGGTTTTCGCGAGCGTGAGACCGTCTCGTAATCCTGCTTTTGATGACTCCTGATCATCTGTGGCACTCGCTCTCTAAAACAAAGAAGCGCAGGCGGGCCCCGCGCTTCTATTAATGTCGATATCGCTCAGGAAGGCGAAGGACTTAAGCCGGCATTCCCAGGCTTTCGCTTGCGACCATCGTGCGGACGCGCTCACGCAGGGCCAACTCAAACATGCGCGCTTCCTCAACTTCGGTAAACGACAGGGCGCGCAGTTCCTCTTCAATGCGGCGCCGATAGTCAGATACCAAAGAATCAGAAACACCTAATGTGGCAGCAACTTCCAATTGTGTCGCGTGATCGGTGCTCAAATAACAGTGCCACAGAACGCCCAGCATGCGGTTGTATTGCTTGATCTTGCCCCGTACGTTGCCGCGCAGGTTCGTCAGAAACTTATCGACTGAGCCTGCGGCTTCCTGCTGAGATTCATGACGAAGCAGACTTTCTTCCGGGTTCTCTCGAAGATCCGCCGGATCGTAATGTGGGCCATCAGAGTCCGGATCGTCACCGCCGAGAGGAACCAGATAGATATCCATTACCGGCAGACGCGACATCACCAGACTGCGTAAGGTGCGGACGTCAGCGGGCCCGTCGATCGCTTCGAGCACGCTCACGATTAGATCCTCAAGATCAGAATTGCTAATTACGATCTGTGCGTCACCCGTGCAACCAACCATGCGCGTGTCGCGCTGGCGCACCGGAATCATGTGCGCCCGCTGCTCCATTTCGTGCGAGCCGCGGCCGGATTTGTTGTCGGGCCATTCGCTCAAGCCATAAACTCGATCAGCCAGGCGACGATGTTGCTCTTCAGTGCTTCCAATACTGTCAAAGCGTCGGAAGTTGGCACTCGACTGAATCAGCGTTGAGATGCGTCGCGCTAATCGATAGCTTTCGGGATGGCGCTTTCTTAATTCCGCGGTTAACAGATTCGTTAGCTCGATTTGGCCGATCTCGCATTCGATCTCAGCGTCGGTCATCGCGGTATCGAGGTAATGCTGGAAACGTGACTTCGTGAGGAGCTGCACAAAAAGTTCCTGAGTTAGATCAGTGTACGCGCTCGTCGCTCCTTCTTCGATCAACAGCCCCGCACTGCGCGAGGCTCGCACCAATGGGTGGTTGCTCACGATGCGATGAAGCTCGGCCCACAAACGGTTGACGTCAGAGTTGCGCAGACTTTCGACCCAGTGACCCGCCCTGCTGCTTCGTTCGGCGGCCCGGGTGGGACGGGTAACTTCGCGCGGTACGGTAACGCTGGACTCGTGTGTCTTTTGAGTGATTGATTTCACGATAGTTTTTGTCCGAAAGATGAGAATGGATGCATCGCTAATCGGCAGCTAACGAACTGATCGATCTGTCAATGACGTCCTTTACTAGGCTGTTGCAGTACGATCATCGCTGAGGGTACTTGAAGGGATGCTGGAGCAACGTTCGTTCATTGAGAGATCGAGCGTGTGATCGATAAGTGTTCAGCTATTTCTGTTTACCTTTTCAATTTTGGAAAGGCTGCTCGTCCTGATTGGCAACGTCAGATCCAAGCGCGGGGAACTGCGGTTCGGTGATGTGAACATCCGTGTCACCGAGAGTGGCGGAACCAAGGAGTAAAGCGCTCCTTGATCAAGCTAAGGCTATACTAACAAACC
>QHXH01000382.1 GCA_003222855.1 Acidobacteriota bacterium | reverse complement strand
CTCGATCATCGTCCCGTCTTCCCGGGGCATTGCCTGCTGATACCCAAACAACATTATGAAACTCTGATCGATTTGCCGGCGAATCTAATTGAACCTGTCTTCCGCGGCGTTCAACTTCTGGCGCGCGCAGTCGAGACGGGAATGCAAGCTCACGGAACGTTCGTCGCGATGAACAACCGCGTCAGCCAAAGTGTTGCACACTTGCACGTACATGTGGTCCCGCGACGTCGAAAGGATGGCCTCAGAGGTTTCTTCTGGCCGCGCTACCCGTATAAGAGTGATGAAGAAGCGGAAGTTGTTCAGCAGGCGATTCGCGCAGTGGTCCAAGAGTTGAATGAGTCCTCGGCGCAGTAGCCCGACTGTTAGGGAGGGCGTTTGTAAGCGGTGTTACGCCCTCCCTAACAGTCGGGCTACTGCCCCGTCCTCTGTTCCAGACGAAAGATCAAAACCACGAAATCACACGAAGCTAAATTCACTTGCTCGCTCGATGCATTTAGGGTTGAACTGTTAAAAGCCTCGGTAATAACTCGTCCAGTTCGGAAACGTTCCTGATTCGCGCGACCACCTTCCCACTGCGATCGATGAGAATCTTCGCCGGCAGATTTTCAATTCCAAACAACGCCGCGACAGGCACGGAACTTTCGCTGGTTGACTGGGTCCAATTGACGCCGCGCGTGTTGACGATCTCGCGGGCTTTCGCCCGCGCATCAGCTGCGAATTCGGCGTCGATCTGTTTCTGGCCGAGCGTCTCGCTGTCCATGCCGATAATTTCAAACCCTCCGGCATGATATTTTTGATAAGCCGTCTTCAACTGAGGAATGTCTGCAAGGCAGGGACTGCACCACGACGCCCAAAAGTCCAACAGCACCACGCGGCCGCGAAATTCCGAGAAATGTCGCGACTTGCCGTTGAAATCGGTGAAGTTGAAGTCAGGTACCAGGGCACCAGTTGTCAGGCTCTTTAGCGTCGCAGGGTTTTCCGGCACGGTGGGCACTGAAACGAGTTTCGTTTCCTCGCCCGTCACCGGCGTTTCCAACTCGATCAATTTGGGAGGCAGACAGATCGTTGGCGTGCAAGTTTGATAACGCACCTGCACGCGCAGTTTGTCCAGGGGCGCAGCCGGCGTGGTCGACCTAATCGGAATTGTGAACGGTACTATGCCCTCGTAAAACTCGGTCGCAACCTGGAAGTTTGGATCATAGGCAGAGCGTGGCGCCGGAGAATCGATTTCGCCGGTAACTTCAAATTTTTGTCCCGGTGAAAGAGTGATGCGCGTCGGCGACGGGCCACCTTCGACTTTTTCGATCGAGTACAGATGCCATCCCGTGTCTATTCGCGCGGTAAGCTCGACCTGAAACGTTTTCTTGTCGCTGGTTGAGGAGCCTGCCTTAATGGACCATTTGATCGGATCCGGTTCCTTGTCAGGTTCCTGGCCTGAAACTGCCAGAGGCGATGCAGCCAACGCCGTCAGCAAAAACACCCGAAATAGACGGCGTCGAAACATCTTACTGCACGGCGGCGGTTGCTGAAGCACTGGTTGCCGGATTCAATTTAAGATAGACCGTTTGCAGTACCGCCTTCGTCTTCATGTCCTGCACAAACGCCACTAACGACAGATTATTCGGATCGATCTGATATTTCTTGTCGATGAACGTGAATGGATCGCCGCGATGTCCCTGCTGCTCATAGCCATCCAGATACTTTTTTAGTTGATCGCTCATCGCTTTCAAATCAAACGTCCACTCGATCGACGTTGGCCCCGAACCCGTCAGGGCAAACCCGTTCGCCTCCTTACCGCCCAAACTGCGCACGACCATGGGATGAAAGCGCACGCCGTTCTCGCCCGGGTAGCGAATCTCGTCTTCAGTCAACGCGATTTGAAGCCTCAGATCAGGTGAAGGCGCTTTGATTTGATCGACGACCACGTTTGCCTTAACGATGTCGCCAGCGACCGCGCCGGTGACCGCTATTTGCGCCTGCACCGGCGCTTCCAATTCGGATTCGATTTTTGGATTCACTCGATCGTAAAAGCCTTTCGTCATGTCACGCGATCCGCCGGCGCTCGGCAATCGGAATCCGTCCACCACCGGCGTCGGCGTGCCGGGCACCCCGTAGTATTTCCCGCGGTCAACGGTGGCGGGATTTGTCATTGGATCAGGCAGCGGGATGTGCAAATGATAAACCAGCACTACCAGGTCCTGGCGCTTGTATCGCTCGAGCAGCCCATCGAAGCCCAGGTCGGCTGCGACACATGGACCACAGCCGGAACCAGTGAACAACTCTGCCAGCGCGGTTCGACTCGTGCGTTTGGTGGATGCCTGATAATGATCGAAATGAAGTCCCGCGTTCAGCTTTCTATACCTACTGTCCAACAAATCTTCGAGGCCTGTCAGCGAGTCATGGTGCGTGGCGCCGTAAGCGATCTCCATCAACTGCCGATCGGCTTTCTTCAACGGCGTCTTGACTGCTGCCGAGGTGAAGTACTCGACTGCCGCTTTATGATCACCCGCGCCTTCAGCGATCGTGCCCAAACCAATCATCGAAGAACTCAATTCAGGGTCGTTTGTCAGCGCCTTCTTCAGATAAGTTTTTGCCTGTTTCGTCTTGCCTTGCTTTAGATAAATTCTGCCCAACGTGTCCTGAGAGCGCGCCCGCTGTCGACGCATACTCTTGGCCATCTCTTCTTCGTACATCGCGGAGCCTTTTGTGGAAAGCTCTTCGGCCCAGTCGAGCATCAGCCCGGCGTCCATCAATCGCGTGGCCACATTCATGTAACTGCTGCCGAGTGACAGCGGACTGGGCTTGCTGGGTTCAAAAATCTTCTCAGCCGCCGCCCGGATCTTATCTGTCTGCGTGGGAAAGTTCTTTATGTACGCATCAAGCACATCATTGCGGGCCTGGAAGGCTGCAAACTTATCTGGAAAATCCTTTACCACTTTTTCCAACGCTTCGATTCGCTTCTGAGGGTCCTTGATCCGGCGCGCTTCGTCATAAGCCTTTTGATCCGGCGCCGGTGTCGGCAGGGCAATGGGCGCCGGAGGCTGCGTGGGCGACGGGGTCGGAGAAGAAACTGTCACCACTTGCTGCGACCGGGTCACCACAAAACAACTCAGCAATAAGACAATTAAGCAGGCCGTGGTTTGCGGGATTCTGAATTTCATTGAACTCTCCTTTTTTGGAGCTGACAAAGGACTCGGATGATTTCATGTATTGTACACCCACTTAGTTCAGCAATTTCCAGAGCCTCTGCCAGAATGATAAAGAAAAGTTTGACCAGGAAATTTCTTTTCGGTATAAGACTCAGCGTCACGAAGATTACGGTCTTTGAGACCAACAAAGGGATCGGCGAACGGAGTCGTGAGGCTCTGGGAGAGAGTAAAGGCAGAGCGGTTTGCACTTGCTATTGACGCCCTGAGTTGAAGCCGAAAGGCTTGCCAGGAAGACCGAAAGGTTTTCCGAGCGCCCGGATAAAAACGGGTAGCAGCCACTAGAGAGGACCCGCTGGTGGTGAGCCATGTCGCTCGAAGAAATTCGAGCCTCGTTGCTGGGAACGTAACCAGCGGTGGAGGAAAGCCACCCAAAAAACAACCTATTGGCACCACGATCCGCAAGGAACGTGAGAACTGTGGAAACAGATTTTGCGTCCCGCAAGGGAAGTAAAATTAACTGAAGCAGATCGCGTGCTGACCGGGAAGCATCGACCGCCGATTGCTTGTCGGGATACAAATTGGCAGCCTGGTCTTGACGAAGTCAGGTTGCCATCTTACGAATCGCTTCGGTGATTCATAAGACTTCGGGATTGCGCTGCTATCAGCTTCGGTTGACAGCAGCGCGATTTCGTTTTTGGCGGGCACTCCTTAATTCTTGCCACTCGCAGAATTTACAATTCTTGACAAGTTTGCCGGCCTTGACCGCTAGAAGTTTTTTCGCGCTGCTGATAGAGTCTCAAGCCTCGCCATTGTGAAATTGTTTAGTGGCGGGCTACTGCCCGCCTCATCCAGGCTAACGGCGGGCGGTAGCCCGCCACTAAACGGATATGAATAAGGAGCAACCATGAGCGATACCGCGACTCAGACACAAATGGAACATGCACCAGGAAGTTTTTGCTGGATCGAATTAGCCACGACGGATGGGCCCGGCGCCAAGAAATTTTATTCCGAGCTCTTCGGCTGGGAAGCCCAGGACAGTCCCGTCGGTCCGGATATGGTCTACACAATGCTGAAGCTAAACGGCAAAGACGTTGGCGCGCTTTTTCAAAAGGGTGAAGCGATGAAGCAAGTGCCAACGCATTGGGCATCTTACGTCAGCGTCACCAGCGCAGATGAGATTGCCGCGAAGGCGAAAGCGCTCGGCGCCACGGTCGTGCAAGAGCCTTTCGACGTCATGGAAGTTGGCCGCATGGCAGTGATCGCCGATCCAACGGGTGCGCACTTTTGCATCTGGCAACCGAAACAACATAAGGGTGTCGGGATCAAAGGCGAACTGAACTCACTTTGTTGGAATGAGCTGCTAACCAACGACCCGACCAGGGCCATTGATTTTTATACAAAACTCTTTGGTTGGAAGACCAAGACAGATAGCGGCGCGACACCCTATACCGAGATCATGAATGGCGACGATCACATCGGCGGGATAATGCAGATTCAACCGCAGATGGGACCGATGCCGCCCAATTGGGGAATTTATATCGCGGTTGACGACTGCGATGGGACCGCACAGAAAGCTACTTCCCTTGGCGGCCGGCAATATGTTCCGCCAACTGACATCCCGAACGTGGGTCGCTTCGCTGTCTTGAGCGATCCGCAGGGTGCTGTATTCAACATAATCAAACTGGATCTGCAGCATCACGAGTAAGTAGAGTTGAGTGTCCGAAGCCCGACCGTTAGGGAGGGCCATTTGCATGACTTGCCCTCCCTAACGGTCGGGCTTCGGACACGTTTGACCTATCGATTTACCTCACGTACAACTCTTTAAATGAAAGCGCGCGTCGTCTGGCTGATCCTGTGCGGCATCTGGGGCTCGACGTGGCTCTTCATCAAACTTGGTCTGGCTGATCTTCCGCCCCTGACGTTTGCGGGCATTCGATTCGTTCTCGCTTCATTGATTCTCAGTGCGCTGATCCTGGCGCGCGGTGTGCGCTGGCCGCGAACGCGTCGCGATTGGTTCCTGATCGCAATCGTTGGCTTGCTTCAATTCACATTGAATTATGGGTTGGTTTTCTGGGGCGAGCAATACATTCCCTCGGGTCTCGCGGCGGTTCTGCAATCCACCTTTCCGGCATTTGGATTAGTGATCGCGCATCTTTATTTGCCTCATGAACGTATCACCGGCGCTAAAGCGATCGGGGTCTTGTTTGGCGTCTTAGGCGTCGTGATTATCTTCTCGAATCAACTAACGATTGCCGGGCACATGGCGCTTTTGGGAAGCATCGCCCTGGTCGCAAGTGCCTTTTTTGGTTCGTACAGCAACGTGCTGGTGAAGGCATACGGAACCCAGATAGATCCGCAGGTGCTCGCCGCGGGTCAAATGATCTTCGGTTTTCCTCCGCTGTTGATTGTTGGAATCATGACCGAAGGAAATCCGTTTCGCTTTCATTGGACCACGATGGCGATTGTTTCGCTCGCATATCTTGTCATAGTCGGCTCGGTGATTGCCTTTGCTCTCTATTACTGGTTGGTGCGGCACATGGAAGTGACCAAGACGATGCTGATTGCGCTGGTCACTCCGGTTGTCGCGGTCGTACTGGGAATGATCGTATTGCATGAGCGACTGAACTGGCGATTGTTCGCCGGTGGCGCATGCATAATTTCGGGCATCGGTCTGATTGTGTTGCGGAACAGACAAAAGACCGCAATGTCCAATAAACTTCAGTTTGTCGATACGCAAACGAGAACCGAATTTCAAGCTCAAGAACAAAGTAAAGTTCGTCGAACGGTTCTATAATTGTTCCATGCCTATTTCATCAGTTAATCCCGCGACCGGGGAAGTTCTGCAAACGTTTGATTCGCTGACCGCACAGCAAGTGCAAGAAAAGTTAGGTCGGGCAACAAACGCGTGCCGCGAGTATCGCCGCACAACATTTCAGGAACGCGCCTTGAGCATGAACCGCGCGGCGGAAATTCTCGACAGTGAAAAGAAGAGTTTCGCGCGCACGATGACGCTCGAGATGGGCAAACCAATCAACGCCGCGATTCAGGAAGCGGAAAAGTGCGCGTGGGTTTGTCGCTATTACGCAGAGAATGCCGAGCGCCATCTCACTGACGAGCATGCGGCCACTAATGCGACGAGAAGTTTTGTTCGTTTTGAACCGCTGGGTGTAGTGCTGGCGGTCATGCCGTGGAATTTTCCTTTCTGGCAGGTGTTTCGCTTTGCGGCGCCCGCATTAATGGCCGGAAACACGGGACTGCTTAAGCACGCGTCGAACGTTCCCCAATGCGCGCTGGCGATCGAGGAGATTTTCTCGCGGGCCGGTTTCCCCGAGGGGGCATTTCAGACTTTGTTAATCGGTTCCGACGCAGTCCGGGGA
>QHXH01000381.1 GCA_003222855.1 Acidobacteriota bacterium | reverse complement strand
AGCGCTTTATCTCTATTATCCACGGCTTCAGCGGCGCGCCTGAATGGAAAGGTGCGACATATTTTCGGCATCAAGGCTCCGCAATTGCCCTCGCGCGCAGCGGGTACGCCAATCAGTTTCGGAGTCCCGGTTCAAGCCACTGATGATGCAAAGTCGGATCGCCGTCAGTTTACCGTCTATCGAAATCCGGAAGGTGAAATCGTCTGTCGCGAAGCCACGCCAGCCGAGATAATTCAGCGCGAGCAAGCCGATCCCGAAAAACTTGGGCTCCGTCAGATTAACCATCTAGAGATTCCTGGTGACAAATCGAGCGCCAGTCAGGCTCCAGCGGCCACAAATCTGACGATCGTTCTCCGCGCCACGCAGCAGCTGCAACAGAACCAGGCGGCGACCGCGGGATTCACTCGAGCCGCACAGAACTGGGAAAACCTCATCATGTCGCCGGTCACTATCTATATCGACGTGGACTTCGGAACGACTAACTTTGGTCAAGCCTGGCCCACTGGAGTACTTGGCGCTACCAGCGCGCCCGGCAGCTCCTATCCTTACCAATCTGTGCGCGCGAACTTAATTGCGGAAGCGACGGGCGAGGGCAATGCGACGAAGCAAGCGATATTTAATGCGCTACCTTCCGCGAGTCTTCCCACCGATTTGGGCGACGCCAGCGCCACGGACGTATCAGACTCAACTGCGCGAGCGATTGGATTGCTACCGGCGACGGCTCAGCAAACAGACTCGGCCGCGAGAATTGCGTTCAATTCGAACTTTACTTTCGATTTCGATCCCAGCGATGGCGTTACCGCCAACAGCATAGATTTTGATGCGGTGGCCACGCACGAGATTGGGCACGCGTTGGGATTTGACTCGGACGCAGGCTTGAGCGTGCCGCGACCGTCGGTGTGGGATCTCTATCGCTTTCGCACCGCCACCACATCGTCAACATTCACAACTGCGCAGCGCATTATGACTATTGGCGGCTCGCCTGATCCGCTGCAATTCGATTTTATTCCGGGCAATACAGAGTTGGGGCTATCGACTGGTGGTCCAGCCGGTTCCAGTGCGAACGGCGGTGACGGTTGGCAGTCGAGTCACTGGAAACATGTTGCGAACTGTGTCGGCGCCATAGGCATTATGGATCCGGCGATTCCTAACGGTTGCCGGCGAACGATCACGAGCAACGATACGCTCGCGCTGACTTCGTTCGGATATAATTTGACGAACAGCAATCCGCCGCCACCGCCACCACCGGCGCCGACGCCTCCAGCGAATGACAATTTTGCTAGTGCTCAAGTAATCAGCGGATGTTCAGGCAGCATCGGCGGCTCAACGTTTGGCGCTACCAGTGAAGCTGGAGAGCCGAGTCACGATCCTTCTGATTCCACTTCGCTCAGTCCCAGCCACACTGTTTGGTATCAATGGCAAGCGCCCTCGTCCGGCAGCACTACAATCACGACCAGTGGCAGCGACTTTGACACGATCCTGGCGGTTTACACGGGGAGCAGCGTTAGTTCTCTTACGCGAATTGTCTTTAATGACGATGTGCAGAATGGCGTTATCACAACCAGCACCGTTACCTTCAATGCCACCGGCGGCACAACCTACAGAATTGTGGTTGACGGATGGGGCGGAGATGCGGGAACAGTAAAGCTCAATTGGTTTGCCTGCGGCGCTACACCCACCCCAACGCCCAGTCCAACACCAAGCAATTGCCCAACGGTCCTGACCGTAAATGACAACGGCGATCTCGGTGATGCCTCTCCAGGTGACGGGATATGCGCGAACTCGATCGGCAAGTGCACCTTGCGCGCAGCAATTGAGGAAGTAAATTCACGATCCACTTGCGGGGCGGTTGACATCAATTTCAGCGGCGTCGTCAATCCGATCACTTTAGCCACAACGCTGCCGGACATCAATCACAATCTAAATCTGAACGGACCTGGCGCAAGTCAGCTAACAGTACAGCGAGGCACACTTCCGGGAACGCCGGGTTTCAGAGTCTTTACGATCGCCAACAGCAGATCCGTAACCATCTCGGGCCTCACGATTAGAAATGGAAATATTGCATCGGTCGGAGGAACTGGTGGTTTCGGCGGTGGTATTTTTAACGGCGGTACACTGACAGTAACCCAGAGTGTGGTTTCAAATAATTCCGCGCAGGAGGGTGGAGGCGTCTTCAGTGGCGGCGGGCCGCTAACTGTCATTAATAGCAGTGTGGTTGGCAACTCGAGCGCGGGAGGCGCCGGAGGTATTGAGAATAGCGGTGGTGACACTGGTGTTTTTCTGCTTGCTGGCAGCACAGTTTCTAACAACACGGCAGCGACCAACGGCGGTGGGGCAGCTATCGGCGGACCATTCAACACTCAAGGCTTCATCATAAACAGCACGATATCGAATAACTCAGCTCAATCAGGTGGTGGTGGCGGCCTCCTTGTATCGGGCAGCAACGGCCTTCCGGGGAGCAACCCCTTCATCTTGCACGTTGTGAATAGCACTATCACCGCGAATAGAGCCGCTGTATCAGGGTCGAGTTTTACCGGAGGCGGCATATCGAAGTTTGCAGGATCTGTGCGCCTGCAAAATACTATAGTTGCCGGTAATTTTCGCGGTACTGGAGGAATCACGGATGATATTCCCGACGCGGTCGACGCTTCAAGTTCGTTCAACCTGATTGGAACAGGTGGCTCAGGCGGACTTGCAAACGGTGTTAACGGAAATCAGGTCGGAATAATCAATCCCGGTCTGGCTGGCCTTGCGAACAACGGCGGTCCAACGATGACGCATGCGCTGTTCGCCGGCAGCCCGGCAATCAATGCCGGTAGCAATGCGCTGGCAGCGGATCAGAATGGCAATGCCTTGCCTACAGATCAGCGTGGCTCGGGTTTCGCCCGCATCGTCAATGGCACCGTGGATATCGGCGCGCTTGAAACGCAAGGGGCCGCACCAACCCCGACGCCAACACCAACCCCAACTCCGACACCGACACCGACCCCGACTCCTACTCCGACGCCAACCCCGACGCCAGTCCCAGGTCCTAAGCCGCCGTGCCTCGATGACATGTGGATTGCAACAAGTACCGCGAACGCGCCGGTTGCGCGGCGATCTCACACGGCTGTCTGGACCGGCAGTGAAATGAT
>QHXH01000380.1 GCA_003222855.1 Acidobacteriota bacterium | reverse complement strand
TCAATTAAGAGTCGATGGCAAGGCGCAGACTCTTCTTTTCTTTGATCAAGTAGCCACCGGCACTGCGAACGAAGAGAAGCAGCTGATTGCCGCGCGCAACGCCAAGCCCGGAGTTTCAACCACAACGGCTGCCGGTACAAGCACCGAGCCGGCTCGCGGCCGGACAACATTTTTCTTTGTCGACGATGTGCACCTGGCGGGTGACAGCCTCACGCGCGCGCGATCGCTCCTGACGCGGTTCGTGGACAACAAAATGACCGCCGGAGATCGCGTAGCGATTATTTCAACCAGTGGGGAGATCGGATTTCTTCAGCAGCTCACCGACAACAAGGCCGTTCTGCGCGAGGCCATCAGTCGAATTCGAGCGAAAGCCGATCCGGAATCGACGGCCAGCCACGTTCATATCAGCGAAGTCGACGCCAACATGGTCGCCAACCACAGGGACCGTGGTCTGTTTACCTATCTGGTCGCCGAGACCATGCGCGAATTTCAAATGAAGAGTCCTATTGGGGCGGCTACCCTGGTGAAAAATCGTGTGAGTCAAATCAATGCACAGGCGAAGACTGCTGAAATCGAGACGCTTTCGCGGCTGGAAAATTTTGTTCGATCGACTGCGCCGCTCGCCGGACGGAAGGTTGTCTTCTTCATTTCAGATGGTTTTGTGGTCGATACCAGGAGGTCCAACGGGCTCGAAGTGATGCAGCGCGTCAGCGATGAAGCCGCGCGCGTGGGCGCGGTGATTTACTCTCTGGGAACACGGGCGAATGTTTTTGGTCCGGGGGCGGACGTGTCCCGGAGCGATTTTCCGGATACCGGCGGGGGAACTGCGTGGCGAAGTTTGATTGAAGATAAAGCTCCGCAGGAGCCTTTGGAAACTCTGGCGGACGAAACGGGCGGCCGTTCCTACTTAAATTCCAACGCCCTGGACGACGGACTCTCTCAAGCGCTAGCTGAAAGTTCTTCTTATTACCTTTTGGCGTGGAGGCCTGACTCGGAGAATCAGCGAGCCGGAAAATCGCGAGTCGAAATATCGATCAAAGATCGGCCCGATTTGCGTGTCAGGATGCGGCGGCACTTCTTTGATTTGAAAGGCGCGGAAACAGTTAAGCCGATAACTTCTTCGACAAACACGCCTGAGGACGAACTTCGCACCGCCCTCGGCTCGCTCTATCCACGCCGGGACTTGCCGACTTCGGTTTCGGCCACTCTGTCACAAACGGGCAAAGGCACGGGACTAAATATCCTGATGCAGCTGGATTCTGAAATGCTGAACTTTGAGGCAGGAGAAAAACAGAACGCCGTCGTTGACGTTCTCGGCGTCGCGCTGGATGATCGCGGACTGTTCTCGAGTTTCAAACAGAGGCTCGAAATTCCACGGGCCGCCGTCGCGGGAACAAGTCGTTACGTGAAATGGACGCAGACGTTGACGGTGCCGGCTGGCCTCTATCAGGTGCGGGTTGCGGTCCGGGATCGACAAACCGCCCGCACCGGAAGTGCCATGCTGTGGATTGAGATTCCCGGGTCAACAATCGCGCGATAATCGGGCTCAAGAGGTGGCATGGGCGTCCCGCCCGTGGACCACGCGCAAGATGCGCGTGTCACGACGCGCCAGTCTTGCGCAACATCTCTTCGATCGTACGATCGAGGGCAATCTTCCACGCGCTATCTTCTTTCACGAAATACATTGTGTCCCACTTGTTGGTATCTTCGTTATGAAGCTCGAGAGTGGCTTCATTGCCGTTAATCTTCTCGTTGCGGGTTTCGGGAATTTTGTCGGTTTTGGACGCGGGATTCTCGAGCTGTTCCTTGATGGCGTCGTCGATGGTCTTATTTTGTTCTTTCGCGGACTTCTCCATGATAGCCAACGAAGTCTTTGAGAGATTTTTCTTCATCCCCGCGACGTCCTTCTTTTGCTGCGCTTCAAAGAAAGCTTTGAAGGTCGCGGTGGGTGAAGAGCCAAACTTACACCCAGCCAGCGCGAGCATTAGCAGTATGAGCGTCACAAACAGAGTTCGTTTTTTCATATGTCTCAATAATGCCGGAAATTTACGGCGTCGCCTTTTTGTGCGTCAGGATATTGCACGCGTCGGCGGCACTAGTCGGATCGATGGCCACGTTACCTTCGTCGATATGTTGAATGATGCCGTCCTTATCGATCACAAACGTGGCGCGATTGCCATAGCCGCCCTCTTCGTTAAAGATGCCGTAGTCTTTCACGACGGTACGTTTGAAATCGCTGAGCAGTGGAAAGGTGATGCCGTTTTTTGCTCCGAATTCCTTGTTGGCAGGAACACTGTCAACGCTGAGGCCAAAAATCTGTGTGTCCGTTCCTTCGAATTTGGCGATATCAGCCTGATACGCCTTCATTTCCTTCGTTCAACCACCGGTGAAGGCCAGCACATAAAACGCCAGCACCACATTTTTCTTGCCCTTGAAATCGCTCAGCTTATAACGCACGCCGCGGCCGTCGGCCCCGACGATGGTACTTGGCAAAGTGAAGTCAGGCGCAGCCTGCCCAACCTTCAGAGTCGTGTGCGGCACCACCGGCGCGGTGCGCGCCGTCGTCGCCGGTGACGGCGTCGGTGTTTGCGCGGCTGCGTCCGAGGCAACGGCGAATGAGAACACTGACGCTGCCGCGAGTAAGAATGAAACAGAGAGGGCTTTCTTAATCATTTTTCTGGCTCTCCTAACATCTACTGACTACCTATTTCTTATGCCGCGAGTTTACATCGCATGGGGGCATCTGACAACGAGCTTGTGGGAAATTATTGGACGGCAATCCGGCCATTAGATCAAAAACCAAGAATTCCTCAAGGGGCAATCTGCACAATGCTGATGTTCGTCAGGACCGTCCGCCGATCCGGATCTGAACGCATTGTGGATGAGAT
>QHXH01000102.1:15271-15645 GCA_003222855.1 Acidobacteriota bacterium | reverse complement strand
GCGCGCACAATACGCCCCGAGATATTCAATGTCAATGCCTTTGTCATCGCTAGCAAGTTCTAAAGCGACGTCTCTGAAAATGGTTTGAAGTTGGCGGCCCGCATTGCGCACTTAATCTTCGACAAACGCGTGAATGGCCTCTCAGAACTGATCGATCATCGTGTTATCATCCGTTTGATCGCGCAGCGCGTGAATCCGGAAAATGCTTTATCTATCGCAAGTGTTGGGTCGTCCCATCCTCGACCTTGATGGCGAGCGTGTGGCGACCCTACGTGATGTTATCGTCCGTCTTGGTGAAGAGGACCATCCGCCGGTCGCCGGCTTTGTCGCGCGCTATCGCCGGCGCGATTTTTTTCTGCCGCGCTGGCGCATTG
>QHXH01000102.1:0-15185 GCA_003222855.1 Acidobacteriota bacterium | reverse complement strand
ATGTTGATGGAAAGCTCGTCGTGCGAGTCAACGACGTTCAAATTATTGAAGCAGCTAATGATTGGCGAGTCACTGGCGCCGATGTGAGTCTAACGGGATTGTGGCGACGGCTGGCGCCCTCGTTTATGCGCAGCGGCCGTCCCGTCGAAGTGATCGACTGGGCCGATGTTGGTTATCTCGCGACGGATGCCGCAACCGTGCAATTGAAATCCTCGCGCGGAAAACTCGCGCGCCTGCATCCGGTGGAAATTGCGCGGCTCGCCGAAGCCTTCTCTTATCAGCACGGGGCTGAAATAGTTGAGTCGCTCGATGACGAAACTGCGGCCGAAACTTTGGAAGAGATGGCTGCCGCGCGGCAAGCGCAAATTATTGGCGACATGGATAAAGAGCGCGCGGCGGACATTCTCGAGCGCATGTCGCCCGACGAAGCAGCGGACGTGCTGGGTGATCTTCCCGAAGAAAAAGCGGAAGACCTACTCAATCGCATGGAAGATGAGGAACAGCTCGAAGTTGCCGAGCTGTTGCCATATGAAGATGACACTGCCGGCGGGTTGATGACCACTGAATTTGTGACTCTGCCGCGGGATCTGACTGTTGGCGCAGCGCTTGCGCGTCTGCGCGAAATGGCCGAGACGCCGAACATGATTTACTACTTGTACGTCGTCGAAGGTGAACAATCATGGGCGCTAACTGGTGTGATCACGCTGCGCAGTTTGATTCTCGCGGATCCATCGTTTCCGCTTGAACATGTGATGCGCACCGACATCCAGGTTGCGCATGCGGACGACGATGCTGCTGAGGTCGCGCAGAAAATCTCAGAATACAACCTGCTCGCGTTACCAGTCGTCGACGAAGCCGGCGAGATCCTGGGCATCGTGACCGTTGATGATGCGATCGAAATACTTTTGCCGAAAGACTGGCGACAGAGATTGCCGCGACTGCTGAGCTGAAGATTTGCGCTGTTTAGACGCGGACCTGTCCCGGAGGATGAAAGGGCGGATGATGGAGTCAGTACCGCCCGCGGTGGCGTGCGGCTGATCTGATCAGAGAGCTAATGACTGAGGACCCTCCGAGTGAAAGAACACCGGCCCGATGTGCGAAACGTTGGACGCCGTATCTTGCGGCGCAGCGCGCAAGGTGTATCGACGGTTCGTCGCACCGTGGCGCGCCGGCGCAATCTGTTCACTTACTTTGCGATCATCGGCCCCGGAGTTATCACAGCGGCGGCGGGGAATGATGCCGGCGGCATCGCTACCTTCGCCTCAGTCGGCGCCGATTACGGCTACAAACTTCTTTGGCTTCTAATCCCTCTCACCATCAGTCTCGGCATTGTGCAGGAGATGTGCGCGCGCATGGGCGCCGTCACGGGCAAAGGCCTCTCAGATCTAATTCGCGAAAGATTCGGCGTGCGATGGACGGCCTTCGTGATGTTGGCCCTGCTGGTCGCCAACGGCGGGGTGACTGTCTCTGAGTTTGCCGGGATCGCCGCAGCCCTGGAACTTCTCGGTGTCGCGCGCTACATCTCGGTCCCGATTGCAGCGGCAGCCATCTGGTGGCTGATCGTCAAAGGAACCTATCAGAGAGTCGAGCGCGTGTTCCTGGCGATGTCGCTCGTCTTTCTCGCTTATGTCGTCTCGGCTTTTTTAGCGCATCCGCCATGGGCCACGGTAGCGGTCGAGACTGTTCGTCCGCATTTCGAGCTCACGCCCGCGTTCCTATTTACTTTCGTCGCGGTGATCGGGACGACGATCTCGCCTTACATGCAAGTCTTCATTCAATCTTCGGTGGTAGAGAAGGGAGTGCGCGTTGAGAACTATCACCTGACTCGCATCGACGTCTGGATCGGAACCATCTTCGCGATTCTCATCGTGTTCTTCATCGTTATCTCGACGGCCGCGACCCTGAACGTGCATGGCGAGCACGTTGACTCCGCCGCGCAAGCCGCGACCGCGCTTCGGCCTTTGGCTGGTCCGTACGCCGAAATGCTTTTTGCGATTGGATTGTTTGGCGCGTCGATGTTGGCGGCGGGGTTTTCGCGAAGCGCCGATTTTCCTCGGGGTGTTTACCTTTCTCGTCGTGCTGGGTGCAACCGTCGCGATGATGCCCGGCCTGTCGTTGATTCACGTTCTGATTGTCACTCAAGTCATCAACGGCGTCCTGCTTCCAGTGATACTGATCGTCGTTCTCAAGCTCGTTAACAATCGCGAGCTGATGGGAACGCACGTCAACGGCCCGTTTTACAACACCGCGGCGTGGCTGACGACGATCATTGTCTCGGTGCTTTCTGTCCTCGTAATCGTCTCTACCTTCTTCTCGAATCTCTTTTAGTTTCCCTGGCCGGGCGCTTATTGTTCTCGCCAAGCTTTTGATTTGATGGTAAAAGTACGTTCGCTTGACGACTAAATTGTGACCGTATAGGCGTTGAATGGCTGCTACTCAATCCGATCGCAAAAATAAAATCTTCCTGTTTCTCTTCGCGGCAATAGTCGTCGGATTAGCGCTATATTTTTACGCTTCACATTTCGACTTTACGCTGCCTACGGGAAAGCATCGCAACTGGCAAAAGTTGCCGATTCTCGCCCTCGCAAGTTTGCTCGGTTATCTGGCGACGCGATTTCTTAACGCTGCTCTTTTCGATTTCGCGTTCCGTATTCGCAAACGATATGAGGCTCCGACTCTGGTTCGGAATATTTTCACCCTGCTGGCGTTTGCGATTCTATTCCTACTTCTTTTTAAGGGCGTTTATAACGACTACGATCTTGGCGCACTCTTCACTACTTCTGCGCTGTTCGGCGTAATCATCGGTCTCGCTCTGCAGGACACGCTGGGAAATTTCTTTGCCGGAATTTCTTTGCATGCGGATCGACCGTTTCAAGTTGGCGATGTAATCGTGGTGACGCAACAGAAACTTACCGGCGTGGTCGAAAGCATTACCTGGCGCGCTATCAAGATCCGCACCTTTCAAAATCACATTGTCCTCGTCAGCAACAGTCTTGCTGCACGCGAAGCAATCGAAGTCGCGCCGCGCGACAATCTGAACGCGCGGCTGGCTTTCTTCAGCACGATTTATACAGACTCACCGGCAAAGACGATTCACGTCGTGCGCGAATCAGTGCGCGATGCCGATAACGTCTCAGACAAGATCACCCCCATCGTGCGCATCCGTGCATTGGGCGATTCAGCGATCGATTGGGAAATAAAGTATTGGTTGGATGACTACGCGAAGTATAACGACACAGACGCGCTGGTGCGCCAGCGAGTTTGGTATGCACTTCGTCGCAACGGTCTGACTTTCGCATTTCCAACTCGTACCCTTCATATCGAACGGAACGTGCCAGTACGACCCATCACGGCCCAGGATCAAATCGCAGATCGCCTCTCTGCCGTCGATGTCTTTTCACCGCTTTCAACCGACGAGCTGCGGCAACTTGCCAAGGCAACAGCGGGTCACGTCTTCGCTCCCGGCGAGACATTGATCCGGGCGGGGGACGAAGGCTCTTCAATGTTCGTTGTTCATAATGGCCGAGTCGCGGTCCAGGTCCCCGACCGCGCTGGACCGCGCACCGTAGCTGAGCTGACAGAAGGCAATTTCTTTGGCGAGATGGCCCTGTTTACGGGCGAGCCGCGCACTGCCAATGTGGTGGCGCTCGAAGAAACCGAGGTTTTGGAGATCGGCCACGCTGCAATGAAGCACTTGTTCGAGACAAATCCCAGTCTGGCCGAGTCAATAAGCTGGACAATCGCTGAACGACAAGCTGACCTCGCGAAGGGTTCTGCTTCTGCCCAGCCGAGCATTCAGGAAACCGCGGGCTTGCTGTCATCGATCAAGCGCTTTTTCGGACTTCACTAGTTTCTGTTGGCCTTTTCTTAATTCAATCATCACTTCCGGTCTCGCATGGAGTTATTGCGCTTAGATTTTGTGTCTCTCCCGAACTTGACAATGCCGGACTCAGCATTTATTATGGCGACACGCTCAGGCGCTCTATCGAGACGGCCGAGCAAACCACGAGGATTTTGGAGGCAATGAGAATTATGAGTATTGTTCGTTATGACCCGTTTCGCGACTTGCGAACACTTCAGGAAGAAGTGAACAGGCTTTTTACCGGCAGTATCCCGCGCGCGTTTGACGAAGAAGGTATTGCACGCGGCGCATGGAGTCCCAACGTGGACATCTATGAAAACAAAGAGCAGATTGTCCTGGAAGCTGAACTTCCGGGCATGAATCGAGAGGATTTCGATCTGTCGGTCGAGAACAATGTGATCACGCTCCGCGGCGAACGTCAGTTCGAAAAGAAGGACGAAACTGACAACTATCATCGCGTCGAGAGATCATACGGCAGTTTCACGCGTTCGTTCACGTTGCCGAACACGGTCTCGGCGGAAGGCGCGACTGCCGAATATCGCAACGGCGTTCTCCGGGTTACCTTACCCAAACGCGAAGAAACCAAGGCTCGGCGCATTGAGATCAGGACCAACGGCGCTGAACCGAAGACAATTGAGGCCAAGACTGAGGGCTCTAAAGCGGCATCTGTCAAAGCCTAACCGGGTGGTCCAACTTTGAATTCGGGGCGAGGACGCGCTTTTGTCCGGTCGCCCCTTGTTTTTCTTGCACACCGATAACGACCTTTTGGCAGAAGATTGATATTAAAAGAGGATTGTTTCACGATAGGTTTTAGAAATGCGTTTAGACAAATTCACTTTACGAGGGCAGGAAGCGATTCAAGCCGGCATTGAACTCGCCGAGCGCAATCAGAATCAGCAGGTCGAGCCGGAGCATATTCTCTGCGCCATGCTGGATCAACCTGAGAGCATTGTACGCCCATTGCTCGGCAAGCTAGGCGCCAATGTCCAGGTCATTAAGAACGATTGCGAAGCAGCAGTCGCGCGATTCCCACGCGTGCAAGGTGGCCAACAATATTTCAGTCCACGGCTTTCGCAAATTTTTACCGCTGCCCAGAAACGCGCGGAGAAGATGCAGGACGAGTTCATCTCGACTGAACATCTTTTGCTGGCAATCGCGGAAGAGAAAGACGGCGCGGCCGGAAAACTTCTACGCCAACATGGCGTTAATGTCGACGACCTGCAGAAGGCGATCGAGCAGACCCGTGGGGGAACCAGAATCACAGATCAGAATGCAGAGTCGAATTATCAAGCGCTGTCAAAGTACGCCCGTGACCTTACCGATCTGGCGCGGCAAGGCAAGCTCGATCCCGTCATCGGCCGGGACGATGAGATTCGTCGAACCATCCAGGTTCTCTCGCGGCGGACGAAAAATAATCCGGTCTTGATTGGCGAGCCCGGAGTCGGCAAGACGGCGATCGTCGAGGGTTTGGCGCAACGCATAGTCTCCGGCGATGTGCCTGAGACGCTGCGCAACAAACGGCTCGTCGGCCTCGATCTCGGTTCGATGTTAGCGGGCGCAAAGTATCGCGGTGAATTCGAAGACCGTTTGAAAGCTGTGCTGAAGGAAATCGAAAATGCGAAGGGGCAGATCATTCTTTTTATTGACGAGCTGCACACGCTGGTCGGCGCCGGTGCCGCCGAAGGTGCGATCGACGCTTCGAACATGCTGAAGCCGGCGCTCGCCCGCGGCGAGTTGCGATGTGTCGGCGCGACTACCCTGAACGAATACAAGAAATACATTGAAAAAGATGCAGCCCTCGAACGGCGCTTTCAACAAATTTATGTGGGTGAGCCCACGGTTGAAGACACAATCGCGATCCTGCGCGGTTTGAAGGAGCGCTATGAAGTTCACCACGGCGTGCGCATCAAGGATTCAGCGATCGTCGCTGCCGCCACGCTTTCGAATCGTTACATTACCGATCGTTTCCTGCCGGACAAAGCGATCGATTTGATCGACGAAGCGGCTTCGCGTCTGCGAATTGAAATCGATTCGCTGCCGCAGGAAATCGACGTGGTCGAGCGCGAGATTATGCAACTCGAGATTGAGCGCCAGGCTTTGCAGCGCGAAGAAGACGCCCGTTCAAAGACTCGTCTGAAAGAGATTGAAACACGCATCGCGGACCTGAAAGAGAAATCGTCCGGCATGAAGGCCAAATGGCAATCAGAGAAGGAAATCATTGAACACATTCGCACTGCCAAAGCAGAGATGGAACAACTGAAGTTGCAGTTGGACCAGGCGCGAAATGCGGGCGACCTCGCGCGGGCGTCCGAGATTCAATACGGAACTATTCCCGAACTCGAACAGAAACTGCAGACAGAGCAGGAGAAGCTAGCGAAGGTTCAGCAGGACGGCGTCACGCTGAAGGAAGAAGTTGACGAAGAGGACGTCGCCGAGGTGGTGGCGAAATGGACGGGCGTTCCGGTTTCGAAGATGCTCGAAGGCGAGATGCACAAGCTCTTGACAATGGAGGATCGTCTGCGTGACCGCGTGATTGGCCAGGATGAAGCGTTGGAAGCCGTCGCTAATGCGGTGCGCCGCGCGCGGGCAGGCTTACAGGATCCTAATCGCCCTGTCGGTTCATTTATCTTTCTTGGTCCAACCGGTGTCGGCAAGACCGAGACGGCGCGCGCGCTTGCCGAATTTCTGTTTGACGACGAACGCGCGATGGTGCGGCTCGACATGTCCGAATACATGGAGAAGCACGCCGTCGCGCGCATGATCGGCGCTCCCCCGGGATATGTCGGTTACGAGGAAGGCGGGCAACTTACCGAAGCAGTGCGCCGCCGGCCATATGCGGTAATTCTCTTTGATGAAATCGAAAAGGCGCATCCTGACGTGTTCAATGTGCTGCTGCAAATTCTCGACGATGGCCGCTTGACTGATTCGAAGGGACGCACGGTTGATTTCAAGAATACTGTTTTGATCATGACTTCCAATCTGGGCTCGCGTGAAATTCAGGAAGTCAGCGATGACGAGACGCAGGTACGCGAAGCGGTTACTGAAGTTTTGCGTGAGCACTTCAAACCTGAATTTCTGAATCGCATCGACGATATCGTGATCTTTCATCGATTGTCGCGCGAACAAATTACCAGGATCATTGACGTACAGCTCGAGCGGCTGCGCAGCATGTTGCGTGAGCGCAATATTTCTTTGGTATTGGAAGATTCCGCCAGAGAGTTGCTGGCGCGCGAGGGCTACGATCCTAATTTCGGCGCCCGGCCGCTTAAACGGGCGATCCAAACTCTGATCCAAAACCCCCTGGCGATGAAACTGCTGAACGGTGAAGTCCTGCCCGGCCAAACAGTTATCGTACAGGCGCGTGACGGTCAGATGGAATTTGCAACCCGGCCACAGGCGATCGCCGCCTAAACCGCCCCGAATGTTGATGCGTCTGTTTGCGGCTGGTCGTTGGCAAGCGAATTGCATCAGAGGTACACGGCAGATTCTTGTTGCACTGAAACGCAACGATGAATATGCTCTGAACATCAAAGTGATTCGCCGCGTAACATATTCAGCCAGCAAAATGACGCGGTGTTGGTAATGAGCTAATTCAAGCAATGGCAGATTTAGAAGCATATAAAGACAAGTTCAGCGAGAGCGGACAGCGGGTTTTCCAGAACGCGTTGAACGAGTCGCGGCGTCGCGATCAAAACTACATTTCGGTCGAACATATTGTCAGCGCCCTCTCGAAAGAAGAGCCCGATCTTTTTAATTCCACCATGCGCAGTCTCGCGTTGGATCCGATCAACGTGGCGCGCGCGATCGAGCACCGACTGGACAATGCGCGGCAGCACGTCGGCAAAGGTGTTCGCATTGCCCCTGATACAACCGATCTTTTTAAGCGTGCGCTGGAACGCGCCCGGTCGCGTGGACGCAAGACAATTGAAGCGACTGACATCTTCGACGTGCTCTCGAAGTACGACAGCTTATTTGTCGATGTGCTGCGCAGTCTCGGTGCAAATCCGGAAGCTGTAGTCGAACATGTTCGGACGAACGTCGATGAGCGCGAGCAAAAGGAAGAGCAGTATCGAAAGAAATTCGACCTGCCGCCCTACCTTAAGCACTTCGGTCTGTCACTGAATCGGATGGCTCGGGCCGACAAGATTGCGCCCACGATTGGCCGCGAAAAAGAGATTCAGCAAATCATCGAAATTCTTTGTCATCGCGAGCGCGCTAACTCGCCGATGTTGGTGGGCGAACCGGGCGTCGGCAAGACTGCCGTGATCGAAGGCCTCGCCCGGATGATCGAGCTGGAGCCGCAGAAGGTTCCTGCGCGTTTGCGAAACTCGCACGTGGTCCAGTTGCAAATGGGCGGGATAGTTGCCGGCACCATGTTGCGCGGAATGTTTGAAGAACGTATCAAGGGCATCATCGACGAAGTCAAAGAGCGCGACAACCTGATTCTCTTCATCGACGAAGCGCACACGATTATCGGCGCAGGAGCGGCCCTCGGGACTTCATCCGACGCGGCGAACATGTTCAAGTCCGCCCTCGCCAAGGGCGAATTGCGCATCATCGGTGCGACGACCCTGGCAGAGTACAAAGAATATATCGGTGAAGACGAAGCGCTCGCGCGTCGTTTTCGTCTGGTGAAAGTTGACGAGCCGTCGATTGGTGAGACTCGTGAGATTCTCCTGGGGCTGCGACCGCGGCTCGAACGAAATTATTCGGTGCAAATCTCGGATGAAGCAATCAACACGGCGCTTGAGATGGCGCCGAAGTATATCCGCAATTTGCATCTGCCCGATAAAGCAATTGGCTGGCTGGACACCGCGGCGGTCAAAGTTGAGATAAATGAGCCCGCTGGAATGATCGTCAAACCTGAACACGTCATCGACGTGATTTCGCAGGAGTCGCGCATTCCGCGCGACATGATCTTCCGCGACACGAGCGATCGTTTTGCTTTAACGGAGGTGCAACTGTCACAGCGCGTGATCGGGCAAAAGGAAGCGATCAAAGCAGTTGCCCAACGCCTGCGGCTCAACAAGGGGCCACTGAAAGAATCGCACTACAAGCCTGATGGCGTGTTGCTGTTTCTTGGTCCAACCGGCGTCGGCAAAACCGAATTGGCAAAGGCAGTCGCCGAGTTCATGTTTGGTGATGAGCAGAAGATGGTCCGCATCGACATGTCGGAATACAGCGACGGCACCGTCGGCGTCGAGAAACTGATCGGCATGCCGCGCGGCATCGTCGGATCGGAACGCGGAGGAATTCTGACTGAGCAACTGCGCGAGAACCCTTACACGGTTTTGCTGCTCGACGAAGTCGAGAAGGCTTCGCCCTACTTGATGAATCTTTTCCTGCAGGCTTTTGACGAAGGCTGGTTGACGGACGGCCGCGGCCGGCGCGTTTATCTCTCGGACGCGATCGTGATCATGACTTCGAACCTGGGATCGGACAATTTCAAGAAGTTCGAAAAGCCGCTCGGCTTTGGCACCAAGACAGCGGGTGACTTTCGCGCCATCAAGAATGAAGTTTTGAAAGCGGCTGAGCAGCGCTTCTCGCCTGAGTTCCGCAACCGCATTGACGAGATCATTGTCTTCTCCCCGCTGACGATGGACGAGGTGCGACAGATCGCCCAGCTTTATCTCGATAAAACAAATCGCCAGATGAAGCGCCAGGGCAAATCGTTTGAGGTCACAACCCAGGCGATCGATTTCGTGACTGAAAAAGGTTACAGCATGCAATACGGCGCCCGCTTTCTGAAGCGCTACATCGACGAGCACGTGAAGCTGCCGATCACGACCATGTGGAAGACCAGCTCGACATTCCTGGTGGACGTTGAAGACGGCGCGATCGTCACGAAGATTGTCGACGAGGCCGACAATAACGGCAATAACTGATTAGTCTCAGTTCTTCGGTCTAAAGAGCGTCATTAGCTGAGGCTCTTTTGGTCTCGCTTGCAGAAGCGATTGATCAAACCCAAAATGAAGCCCCTAATCCTTACGAAACTTGTCATCGCATTTCTGTTTTTCTCTTCGGCCGGTCTGTCGCCGGCGCAATCCGGAAAGCCTGGGTCAACCGACGACGAGAAAGCCCAACAGATTGTCCAGCGCGCGCTGAAAGCGGTCGGTGGCGATCGCTACTTACAAATCAAGACGGTAATCGGGCGCGGGTTCTTCACCGATTACAAAGACGGCGTGTCGCAGATCCCAATGAAGTTTGTCGATTACGTTTCGTATCCTGACCGGGAACGGACGGAATTCAATGGCGGCGGCGCGCGCATCGTACAAACGAACTTTCGCGACGGCGGCTGGATTTATGATGGGGCGGCGTTAACGCTGAAGGATCAAAACGCGCAGGAACTTGAGGAATTCAAGATCACGATGCGCGTTGGCCTTGAGAATCTTCTGCACGGCTGGTGGCGAGAGCAGGGTGCGAAGCTGACTTATGCCGGCCGCCGCGAAGCAGGAGTCATCGGCCGTCGCAACGAAACTGTGCGGCTGACTTATCCGGATGGATTTTGGATTGAATATGAGTTTGCCGCGGATGACGGAATGCCCGCGAAAATTCTTTACGAGCGAAAGCACAAGAACCGCGAAACTGAGGAAACAGAATCAACCACCGAAGAAGACCTCCTACACAAGATGATCACGATTGACGGTATCATCGCTCCCTTCATCATCGATCATTATCGCAACAAAGTTCAGACCAGCCGCATCGCCTACGACACCGTCGAATACAACAAACCGGTCGCCGACGCGCTCTTCACCAAACCGGCGAGTATCAAAGCGATTAAGTAAATAGAAAAATTCAGGCAGATGCGGAGCGAGCAGTTTCTGTGATTGCGGAAGCAGCTTTGGTTGGGCTCAATGCCTTTCGAGCCGGCACCTCCAGTCCGGCCATCTTGGCAAACAACTCTTCATACTGACCAACGACGTAATCCCAATCGTAAGCTTCCTTCACCCGGGCCTGGGCGCGACTCCGGTAAGCGTGGACCAGCGAGCCGTCGCGCAAAACCCGCTGTAGTTTTTCCGTCAGGTCCGTTTCATCGGCGTATGCGATGCCGGCGTCGCCAATCGCTTCGATATTCTCTGGCGCCGCGAGCGTGAGGACGCAATTGCCGAAACCCATTGCTTCCAGCAACGCCGGATGCGTGCCCCCGACTTCGGTCGCGTGGACATAACAATAAGCGTTCTGTTGCAGCACGCGATAATCGCGGCCGAAAACAAAACCAGTGAAGACAATTCGCTTGTCGCGCCGCGCGCGGGCCTTCAAATCGTTGATATAGTCACGCGCATAGGGAGCGTCACCAACGATCAAAAGTTTGTGGCCCGTACGCACGCGCTTGAAAGCTTCGACCACCAGGTGCGCATTGTTCTCAGGCTCGAGACGCGAAACATAGAGCACGTACCGGTTAGGTTCGACCCGCCAGCGTCTGACCGAAGGATCAACTTTCCGTTCGACCTCGGCGCCGTAAGCAATCATCGTCGACACGGCTCGATGCTGGGCGAGATAGTAATCCTGAATCACTTTGGCATCAGTAACTGTTTCGGTGGGAAGAATCGTCGCCAGCCGTTCAGCCATCAAGTAATACTTGCGGCCGATCCAATTCCATTTCTTTCGCTTGTGCTCCAGGCCATCGACGTTCAAAGCCACCGGCGTTCCGCCGACACGAAGTATCGAGGCGAACGGCGCGTTCGCCGCATTGCAGATCAACGCCACATCGTAACGTTGTGACACCGCATGCACCGCAGACAAAAACGTGTGTATGACTGTATCGAAATATTTGTGGCGAATTGTGGGCAGGACTTTCAGGCGAACGCCCTGAAACTCAAGTTGCCGCGGACTGACGTAATGCGCGCGGCAATAGACCGTGACATCGTGCCCGCGCGCGACTAATCGCGTCGAGAGGTGCTCAGCAAAAGTTTCAAAACCGCCGTAATTTGCGGGGATGCCCCTCGTGCCTAGGATCGCGATGCGCATCGTAAAAATGAAGTAAATGAGGCAGAGTCAACGATTCACTTGCAGTCATGCCGAAGGACTTCAGCTGCTTAAGAGAAGCAGTATGGTCCCGTTCGACTAAACGTTTGCGTTTTTCAAGCCGTAACCAGCTTGAGAGCTTAACCTCTCACTTGAATCGGCGCAAGCATTAATCTGCTTTTGACCGATCGGAATAAAATTCTTCCGTGCTCGCGCCGAACGCGACCGACGGAAATTAATCGTGTTCAATGCCGTAAATCCCTCGAATCCTTTTCAATTCTGTTTCATTGAATGAAAAATGGCGCGCCGAAAGTTGTTCCAGATACGCCGTCAACTTCGAATAATTGCTTCCTCAGACCTTGGCCCGCGCCGCTCGCTCATAAACTTCCAGAGTCAATCGCGCAGTTGTCTTCCAGGTGAACTCGCTCGCTCTTTGTAACCCTTTTGCACTCAAGGTTGCGCGATACTCCGGATCCGGCAGCAAGCGTCGGAACGCATCGACTAAAGAGTTCGTGTCAAAAGGATCGAAAAACACCGCAGCTTTGCCGGCGACTTCCGGAACGCTGGTTCGGTTGCCGGCGACCACGGGCGTTCCGCATCTCATCGCTTCCAGGATCGGCAATCCGAATCCTTCAAAGTACGAAGGGTAAACGAAACAGGTCGCGCCGCTGTAAAGCGCATTGAGATGTTTCTCCGCGACGTATCCCGTAAACACGATGTCACGGGCCACGGATTCACGTTGCACCGCGCGGAGCGTTTCGTGATCTCGCCAGCCGCGCTTGCCGGCCAGCACCAACTGAGGCGGCTTAACGTCAGCAGAGGATTTACGCAGGAGACAATACGCTTCGACGAGCCGAACTAGATTCTTGCGCGGCTGGATCGAACAAAGCGACAGAATGTAATCGCGTTCGATACCGTAAGTTTCTCGAACAGCTCTTAGTTCAATGGCGTCTGTTACCGGGAAGAATTTTTCGGACGCAGCCTCGGGCGTAACCGTGATTTGGTCAGACGGGATTCTGTATGTGTTAAGGATGTCCTGCCGCGAATATTCCGAGACCGTAATAATCTGCGCGGACTGGCGCGCGGTGCGGCGCACCGTCAAGCGCAATTGCATCCAGCTGCGGCGATTGAATGTCTCGGGCAAGTGTTCGAACGCCAGATCGTGAATTGTGGTAACGATAGGACACGGCGCCAGCGGAGGCGCGGTGTATTGCACGTGCAGAACGTCAACCGGATTTCGTCTTAGTTCACGCGACAGGGTCAGCGGAATTCGAACCAGCGGCGTGTGCGGTAACGTCTGTTTGACAGTGAAGTTGGGCCAACGGTTTGCGAAACGCTCAATCGCATCCCGTTTAGTGACATATAGAGTGTAGAGGTTTGTTTGATCGATTTCGGCGAGGGCCTTGATCAGGTTGATCGCGTATGTTTCATTCCCGCCGAGCCTGGCTCCAACGGAATGGGCGTCGATGGCGATACGCAAAGTCTGAGTAGCGCAAGCTGTTAGCTTGCGGTTGGAACGAAATATCATGCGCAAATTATCAATTTGCGCCAGGGGCTATTTCTTGCCTTCCGGTTCACCGGCGGCGGTAGCGAGATCGGCATTCTGGCGGGTATCGCGCTCGCGAATGCGCGCTGCCTTGCCGCGCAGCTCGCGCAGGTAATAAAGCTTCGCGCGCCGCACGTGGCCTTTCTTAACCACATCAATGTGATCGACGATCGTCGCGTGCAGCGGAAAGATTCTTTCGACACCGACACCAAAGCTCGTCTTGCGCACCGTAATCGTTTCGCGGGCGCCACCATGTTTGCGAGCGATGCAGACGCCTTCAAAAGCCTGCAACCGTTCTTTGGTTTCCGATTCCTTAATGCGGACGTGGACGCGAACCGTATCGCCCGGTTGAAATTCCGGAATATTATTTCGTAATTGGCTCTTCTCGACGTTATCTAAACGATTCATGATTAACTCCAAATTGTGCTTTGTCTGATGATGTCAGTACCGGGAGCGGTAGCGACCTCATAGTCTCGAAGTTCATTCTTTTTTCAAAAGATCCGGCCGGTTTCGTTTCGTCTTCTCTTCAGCAGCATCGCGGCGCCAGCGCGCAATCTCGCCGTGGTGACCCGTGAGCAAAACTTCGGGCACGCGCATTCCTTCAAACTCCGGCGGACGCGTATAGTGCGGATAATCCAACGAACCATTCGATGCTTCCGAAAACGACTCAGTCGTGACGGAGGTCTCGCTGCCCAGCGCGCCAGGTATCAGCCGGACAGTTGCGTCGACGACAACCAGCGCCGCCGGCTCACCGCCCGATAACACATAATCGCCGATCGATATCTCATCGGTAACCAACGCATCCGCGACGCGTTCATCCACCCCTTCGTATCGGCCGCAAATCAGGATCAACTGCTCGCTCTTAGCAAAGTCGGAAGCGATCGATTGCGTTAAGCGCTTGCCTTGCGGCGAAAGCAACACGACCCGTTTCGTTGCTGCGATGTTTTC
This sequence comes from Acidobacteriota bacterium, assembly GCA_003222855.1. Classification (GTDB taxonomy): domain Bacteria; phylum Acidobacteriota; class Blastocatellia; order Pyrinomonadales; family Pyrinomonadaceae; genus UBA11740. The sequence continues at coordinate 864 of QHXH01000102.1, read as the reverse complement.
ACGACGTCGGGCGCCGGCGAGCGATTCCACTGCTGCAAAGATCGGTTCGGGCTTGAGCACCATCCCGTCCCCACCCCCAAACGGGCGATCGTCGACGACGTGATGCTTGTCCGAGGTCCAGGATCGCAAGTCGTGCGGCTGAATACTTACCAAACCCGCAGCACAGGCCCGCCGGATAATCCCATAGTCAAATACTTCACTAAAATAATCCGGGAAGATCGTAATGATATCGACGCGAAGCATGACGATTGACTCATTCGATCATTTATCCATTGATTCATTGGATCAATCGGGTCAATGAATCAATCTTATAATTCCAACAACCCTTCGGGCGGGTCGATCCGGATTAACTTCTGTGCGACGTCAATCTCCAGACAGATTTCGTTGGCCATCGGGATCAACCTGTCACGCCCGTTATCGTCGACCACCGAAAGAATCTCCACACCGCCCGTGCGCATAACATCTTTGACTTCGCCGATTTCTTTTCCCTCTACCGTGCGAACGCGGCACCCAATCAACTCCCATTCGTAAAAGCTGTCCGGCGGAAGTTCCATGCGCTCGTCTTCCGGCACCGCCAAATCGTAGCCTACGAGTTCTTTAGCCTCTTCAATCCGATCGAAACCGGCAAACTTGAAGACGATGCGATTGCCGTGAAACCACTGCTCTTCAATTTGCAAAGATCGACGAGTTCCATCCGCCGAAACACCGAGCAGCGCGGTTAGCTTTTCAAAGCGTTCCGGAAAATCCGTTAAGAGGTCCGCGACGACTTCGCCGCGCAAGCCGCGCACTTTGACAATGTGCGCGACGACGATCAGATCGTCTGTTTTGTCCATTGAGCGTCGCAAGTTAACAACTTGCGCTACC
>QHXH01000379.1 GCA_003222855.1 Acidobacteriota bacterium | reverse complement strand
TGTGCTCGAGCAACATGGGCGTTCAAATCGATTTGGCGCCTGGCTAAGACTGGGAATCCTGGCTCCCGGCGCCACCGTGGAAGCGGAAGCCAAACAGATGGCCGCCCGCGCCGATGTCGTGGTGGTCGCAGTTGGTTTCAATCCAGATACAGAGAGCGAAGGCGCGGACAGAACCTTTGGTCTGCCTCCCGGGCAGGACGAGTTGATTCGTGAAATAGCAGACACGAACAAGCACACCGTGGTGGTGATCACCTCAGGCGGCAGCGTTGACATGAACGCCTGGCTCGATCGCGTTCCGGCTGTGCTTGAGGTCTGGTATCCGGGACAGGAAGGCGGTACGGCTCTGGCCGAGGCGCTTTTTGGCAGCGTGAATCCTTCGGGACGCTTGCCCGTCACATTCGAGCGCCGCTGGGAAGACAATCCTACCCATGACAGCTATTACCCCGAACCGGGTACGAAGCGAATCGTGTACAAAGAAGGAATCTTTGTCGGCTATCGCGGCTATGAACGCAGCCAAACAAAGCCGCTCTTCCCGTTTGGCTATGGTCTTTCCTATACAAACTTCAGATACAGCAATCTCGCGGTACACGCGATAACTGACCCCGCCTCGTCCGGCCCGCGCTACGAACTTTCGTTTGACGTGCAGAACACAGGCAAACGCGCCGGCGCTGAAGTCGCACAGATTTATGTGCACAGCAAGCAAGCGACCACCCCACGACCCGAAAAGGAGTTGAAGGGTTTCGCCAAGGTCAGGCTCGAGCCGGGCAAGACGCGGCGCGTGAATGTGGCGCTGGATGAACGTGCGTTCTCATATTACGACGTCACTACAAAGCAATGGCGCGCAGAGCCCGGACAGTATGAACTTCTGGTGGGCCATTCTTCCGCTCAAGTAGAGCTTCGTTACACGCTTACATACGACGGGATCCGGGCGCGTTAACCAGGAGACCCGTCTTGTCTCTTGGTGCTCATTCGATTGCAGGATTTTCAAGTGCAATGTTCAGCACACCCGCTCCTCGGATCGCATCAGTCTTCAAAGCGATCAGAGCTTCGTTAACCTGATTGAACCCAAACACCTGCGTACGGGTGAGAATTGGAATCCGCGCGGCTTCGATAAGAAACTCGTGTCCGTCAGCTCGAGTATTGTTCGCTACACTCCGGATAGTCCGTTCGCCGTAAATCAGCGAATAATCGAACGACGGAATTGGGCTCATGTGGATGCCGCCGAGCACCAGCGTCCCGCCCTTCTTGATTGCTTTAAGCGCCGGCGGGATCAACTCACCGGCTGGAGCGAAGATGATCGAAGCGTCAAGCATCGCCGGCGGATCTGCATCCGCATCTCCGACCCATGCCGCGCCTAATTCATGAGCCAGAGCTTGATGTCGTTCGCGGTCACGCGTGCAGACATAAACCTCTGCTCCGCGCGCACGAGCTACCTGAATACAGACGTGGCCCGCGGCGCCGAAGCCGTACAAGCCAAGCCTGACTCCGCTCCAATCACTCTTTTCGATACCGGTTAGCCGCAAACATCGATAACCGATGATGCCGGCACATAAAAGCGGGGCCGCTTGAACATCATCGAAGCCGTCGGGAAGGTGATAAGTGAAAGACGCGGGAGCGACGGCGAATTCCGCATAGCCACCGTCAACGGTCCATCCGGTAAACATTGCTCGATCGCAAAGGTTCTCTTTCCCACCACGGCAGAACTCACAAATTCCACAAGTCCGATTCAGCCATGCTATGCTAACGCGATCTCCTGGTTTGAATTCGCCAACCCGAGAACCTACCGCACTGATTGTACCGACTACCTGATGACCCGGAATTACTCTTGACTTGCGAATTGGCAATTCGCCTTCCACCACGTGCAGATCGGTGCGGCAAATACCACAAGCATGGATCTCGACCAGAACCTCATCGTCGGCAGGTTGCGGAACGGGAATGTCGCTGAGCGAGAGGGGACGAGACTCTACGGGAGCCGGCTTATCAAGAACCCATGCTTTCATGATTTTGAACTAAGTCAATCTCGGAATATTTAACGATATAACCCGCTCCGCCCGTAACAAGAATTTTCATCAGCTAATCAAACTGTCCAAAGAATAATCACAATATTCACTGATCATTTACAGGAAATTTAGCGGAAATTAACATTTGCTGTTAATAATAAGAGGACGAAACGCTTAACGCATAGCGACTACCAAAAGGAGTTTAGCAACTCATCGTGAGAATCCTTGTTACTGGCGGAGCCGGGTTCATCGGATCACACTTGTGCGAAAGATTGCTCGCCGACGAACATGAGGTGATTTGTCTCGATAACTTTTTTACCGGACGCCGCGAGAATATCGCGCACTTGCTGGACGAGCATCGCTTCGAATTACTTCGCCATGATGTGATCCAACCTATCCTGCTCGAAGTCGATCAGATCTACAACCTCGCTTGTCCGGCCTCGCCAATTCACTATCAATACAATCCCGTCAAGACCGTCAAGACTAACGTGATGGGCACCATCAATATGCTGGGTCTGGCGAAACGGGTTCGCGCGCGAATCCTCCAGGCTTCGACTTCAGAAGTTTACGGTGATCCACTCGTTCATCCGCAGACCGAAGCGTATTGGGGCAATGTCAATCCGATTGGACCGCGCAGTTGCTACGACGAGGGCAAGCGGCTTGCGGAAACCTTAATACCTACGGCCCGCGAATGCTTGAAAACGATGGCCGAGTGGTTTCCAACTTCATACTGCAGGCGCTGAATGGTGAAGAACTGACTATCTACGGCTCTGGTGAGCAAACGCGTTCATTTTGTTACGTAGACGATTTGGTAAATGCCCTGATCCGATTAATGAACACTGAAGGCGTGCACGAGCCCATGAACCTTGGCAATCCGACCGAGTTTACAATTATGGAACTCGCCGAAGAAGTTTCACGCATCTGTTCTTCGCCATTAAAGATCAAGGCTTGCAAACTGCCGCAAGATGATCCACGTCAGCGGCAACCGGACATCACGAGGGCGCTAACAGTCCTCGGCTGGAAACCTACGGTCCCATTGCGAGAAGGCTTGCAGCGCACCATAAGCTATTTTCAGAAAAGATTGACCGGCCGCTTAACTGATGTCGCCAAGATCGCTTTGGTCAAGTGAAACTGACGTCCACGAAATTTAACTCGCGTCACCCGATTCACCGACTGTCGTTGAGTTATCTGATCATCAGAAGCTAAAGTAGATTTGTATCTCGATTCTTCGATTGCCCGCTGGATTACTTCCGAATCCGTAGGCACCCGCCGATGAATTCGATTGGCCAAACAGTGGCGAACTGAGGTTACCGATCGGGGAGGCTGGATTGCTGTGATTAAATAGATTCTCAACCTGAATGGTGAAGGTCATAGTGTACTTTCGCGAAAAGAACCTACCGAAACTGTTTTGATTGCCGCGCTTTGCTGCTGCCCTTACTTTCGACTCAGGTCCAAAGCTGAACGCCCTGCTTACTCCCAGATTGACTGAGAAATAGCCGGGACCTCGTCCGTAGTTTCGCGGGATGATCGTTTGTCCGGCAACGGGATCGAGATCAAAAGCGCCGAAGCGCGTGAGCACAACGCTCGGCCGCGTGAGATCGCTTGCCAGAGCCGGCCGTTCGGCATACAGCCTGTCTCCATTGGTGTCCCGGCCGGTGGTGATATTGAAAGGTGCGCCTGATCGATAAAAGACCAGCGGACTGAATGACAGGTTCAACGGCCCGGTAATCCATCCCCCCAGGTAGAAACTGTGACGCACATCCAGCGCGGATCGGCCGTATTCCGTGCTCAAGTCGTATGTGTTTGCCGGAAAGGTGTCAGCGCTGTCAGTGTCGCTATGCGCATCACTCAAGACGTAAGTGGCCCACAGCGTCGCCACGCTTTTCAGGCGCTCGATTACATTCACCGACAACTGATTTTGTTTGAAGTAGCCGCTGGATTCGTACTCAAAAATATCTCCCACGTTACCGAATGGCCGGAGGGTGTTTCCGGGCAGCGGCGCATTGATGTTGCGCGAGCGCAACAGCTTCAGCGTGCGGGTATTGATAAAAGTTGTCGCCAGGCTCAGACCGTTCGGCAGTTCCCGCTCGAGGCTGACCGAAGACTGGATCGTGTATGGCGATCTTAGATTGTCCGCCACCCGCGTAACAGTTTCCGGCACCGCGAATTGGCTCAACAAGTCAAGCGACGGAACCTGCGGAAAAAGATCGAGAATAGCCGGATCGGAAACTATGAAACGCTGCTGGCTAATTCCGTTGAAGCGGCGCGCCGCAAGTGTGTAGCCTTCGCTAAAACGATCGTAAAAGAGGCCCATCCCGGCTCGTAATACCGTCTTACGCTTATTCGCATCACCTCCAGGCGCCCATGCGATGGCCAGGCGCGGCGCAAAATCTCGATGATCGCTAATATTGTTCTGCAACTCGTAACGCAGGCCCAGTCCCAGGGAAAGATTTGGACGCAGTTGCCAATCATCCTGCGCGAAGATTCCGAGGTCGTATTGATTAACCCGCGCTTCCGGCTCGCCCGCAGCTATCGAGAACTGTGTGGCGCCAGCGCCGAGTGTCCGAATCTCGGATTGGCTTAGGCCACGTTGCAGGAACAACGGGATCAATTGAGTTCGACGGTAGCGTTCGATACTGGTGATCGGGACCGTCACCGGCTGGCCGCCGGGACCGCGGACCACGTTGTTTGAGGCGTCCAGCGCGGCCGCCTGGCCCCCGCCAAAAGTAAATGTGCCGTTAAAATCTGCCGTGGAAAAATCGGCGAGATGTACACCCCGCATTTGTGCGCCCGCCTTGATATTGTGCCGGCGCAGGGCCCAGGACGTGTAGTTTTGAAATTCCCAGCGATCTTCGTTATTGAAAGACAGGCCGTTTGGCGATCCTCCACCTATGAAAGCTTCCGGCACCAAAATAGTAGCTAACGAGTTGTT
>QHXH01000320.1 GCA_003222855.1 Acidobacteriota bacterium | reverse complement strand
CGGCACCGCCAAGGCGCTGCATTTTGCTGCTCTCAGTGATGACCCTGAGCTTTACCGGCAGACAGTCGAGCAGGCGATCGAGTTAAGGCGTGAAGGAAAACTGGCGGACGTCCTGCCGGCAGATCTGCGGGCTTTATTTGATGGAGAGTTTTGGATACTCTCTTCGCGCACCCGAAGCTCAGGCGCTGGTTTTGTTTTGAAGCGCACTCTCGAAAGCGCCCGCCGCGAACTGGAAGCGGCGATTGTCAGAAGCCCGCGCGTAAGCAAGGGCGACCAATCAAAGGAAGGCCCTCCCTAACGGTCGGGCTTCTGACACACTCATAGAGGTCTATCATGAATAACATCGATGTCGTTTCACTTCTTCCGGTTCTGATTATTGTTTTCGTTCTGCTGATAGTGCTGTTGGTGATTCTGCGGCGCATTTTTGTCAACGTCGGCGCGCGCGAAATCGCAATAAAAGAACGGCGTTATATGGGACGACGCATGCCGCCCGGGCGCGTAGTTGCTACCGAAGGCGAAGTTGGCATTCAGGCTGAAGTGTTGAAGCCCGGCTTGCACTTGATTAAGTTTCCGTTTGAGCGCGTGGTGCGTAAGGTGCCGCTGATTGAAATCGGCGCGGATGAATTGGGGATTGTCGAAGCAGTCGATGGTGAACCCATGCTCCCGGGCAGAATCTTCGCCCTCGATCGCGCTCAGAACGCGCACAACAATTTTCAGGATCCGATCGCTTTCATCAAGCAGGGCGGCGTCAAGGGCATTCAACTGCGCACGCTGCCGCCGGGTCTGTGGCCCATTCATCCGTACCTCTTCCGCGTATCGGTTGCGAAGACAACGGTCATTCCACAGGGCAAAGTAGGCATCGTCACCGCGGCCGACGGGGCGCCCCTTGACCCGGGGCGTTTGCTCGGTAAAGCAATCAAGGATCATCTCAGCTATCAGAACGCCGAGTTGTTTGTTTCTTCGGGCGGTCAGCGTGGTCCGCAAGTGGACATCCTGACGCCGGGCACATATCGCATCCTGACGCAGTCGGCGCCGCTTGAAGGAGGCACAGAAGGAAAACCCGGCCTGTTCACGATCAGGCTATTCGACGCCACCGTGATCGACGAGAATCAGATTGGTCTGGTCGAAGCATTGGACGGCGCGCCGCTCAATCCCGGCGATTACGTCGCCGAATCGATCCCGGGCCACGACAATTTTCAGGACGGGCACGAGTTCATCGACAGCAAGGGCCAGCGTGGTCCACAGAAAGACATTCTGTTGCCCGGCACTTATTACATCAATCCGTTGCTGTTCAAAGTAATTCTGGAAAATGCGAAAGAGGTAAAGCCGGGTGAAGTCGCAGTGATCGTTTCGAACACCGGCAAAGATCCTTCAGACGAAGTACGGCGCGAAATGGCCGCGAAGGTGCGCGCGCGGATGGAGCGCGAAGAGAGAGAACAGGCGGCGCAGTCGGCGGCCCATCTGACCCAGATCGATGCGGAAGAAATCAAGACTGAACTAATGACCGGCGATCCGGCAGACCGGCGTTTGGATGAAGGCGCTCATGAAGCCTATGTCGTGCCCGAAGGTTATCGCGGCATTCAGGAGACGGTCGTTGGCCCGGGGCGTTACTACGTCAACACCCTGGCCATCACGCCGATCGTGATTCCGACAACGAACCAGACGGTTGAATGGACCTCGGGCGAAGTCGTCAATACCTTTAATCCTTTTGAAGTGATTTCGAAAGATGGCTTCACGATGCAGTTGGAAGTGCGCGTCGTCTTCCGCGTCAAGCCCGAAGATGCGCCGTTCATGGTGGCGAAGATCGGAGGCATCGATCGTTTGATTCAGAACGTAATGCATCCGCTGATCGACTCGATTTTCCGCAATCAAGCCTCAGAATCTTCGGCCATGGCTTACCTGCAAAATCGTCACGAAGAGCAGGAGCGCGCCGAAGCTCGCGTGCGTGCTCACCTGCTGAAGTACCATGTCGATGTTGTGAATGTTTTGATTTGCCACATTCATCTGCCGGAAGAGTTGATGAAGACCCAGACAGAAAAGATTCTCGCCGAGCAGCGCCAAAACATGTACAACGCGCAGCGCGAAGCCGAAGAGAAGCGCATTCAACTCGAACGGACAAAGTCACAAGCCGACAACCAACGCGACTTGATGGCCGCAACTGTCGGCGTCGAGATCTCCGGCAAGCGCGCCGAGCAGCGCAAGGCCGAAGGCGAAGGCGAGGCTCACTACATTTTGCAAACCGGCAAGGCCGAAGCCGAGAAGGTGCGTCTGATGGGTGAAGCGCAGGGCGTCGCGTATCGCGAACAAGTCAACGCGCTGGGCGGACAGGGCGTCGCGCTGATCGAGACTTTAAAAGTGATTGGCGAAAAAGGCGTGCGCATCACTCCTGACGTAATGGCTACCGGCGGCGGAGGCGATGGCGGCGGGGGCGGGATTGGAACGCTGTTGCTGTTGAATCTATTCCGCGATCGTTTGAACTTGCCCGGGGCGAATGGTGAGTAGCCCGGCGGCAAGTAATTCCATCTCGATCGAGAGCCGCTTATTGCCGGGAGCACGGACGTCCTCATCCGCGCCATGCAATTTTCTTTACGTTGACAAATCTTCGCGCTTCGCGCTCAATGCGGACGGGGACGTCCGCGCTCCCAGCAAAATGCGCGATGAACAGCATCAAGGTTGCCCATCAAAGAGAACTTAAAGACGCTGGTTGGCACAGTCGCGGTTATCTACCGCACTTTGATGCAGGCGAAATCGCTCAAACGATCACGTTTCGTCTTGCCGATTCACTTCCACATATTGTGCTTGAACGATGGAAACGAGAGTTGGAAAGAGAATCGGCCAGCGCCCAATCCGTGCTTCGTAAGCGCAT
>QHXH01000319.1 GCA_003222855.1 Acidobacteriota bacterium | reverse complement strand
ACCGCTCGATCCGGGCACACCGCAATCTGGACCGGTGGTGAAATGATTGTCTGGGGCGGGGGAGCAAGTACCAGTCTTTCCACCGGCGGTAGGTACAACCCCACCACAGATAGTTGGACGGCTACCAGCACGACAACCGCTCCGACCGCTCGTTCCGGTCCCACTGCAGTCTGGACCGGCAGTCAGATGATCATTTGGGGTGGAATGACGGGCAGCTTTCCCAACTTAATCATTGGCGGGCGTTACAAACCTGTCACCGACAGTTGGATTGCCACCTGCGACACGAATGCCGCCGCTCCGCGGATCAATGACTCTGCAGTCTGGACCGGCAGTGAAATGATAGTGTGGGGCGGTGACGACGCCAATTCCACTCGCTTGAACACCGGCGGTAGATATTCGATTCCGGCGAACCCGATTGCCGCGCCGAACTTCTTCGTACGCCGTCATTATTTGGATTTCCTGAATCGCGAACCTGACCAGTCCGGGTGGGAATTCTGGGCCAACCGAATCCTGCAATGTGGCAGTGATGCCCAGTGTGTTGAAGTGAGACGCATCAATGTCTCGGCCGCGTTCTTTCTTTCAATCGAATTTCAGCAGACCGGTAATCTGGTCTACAAGATGTATAAGGCCGGGTTTGGCAACCTGACCGGCAAACCGGTAGCGGCGGATCGCGCGCCGTTCCTCGCTGATACGCGGCAAATACAAACAACCCCCACGCAAATCATCGTCGGACAAGGTGATTGGCAAAACCAGTTGGAAACGAACAAGCAAGCCTTTGCGTTGGCGTTTGTTCAGCGGCCGGCTTTTCAATCTGCTCACGGTGGTCAGGATGCGGCGACTTACGTCAGTTCGCTCTTTACCAACGCCGGTGTGACTCCGACCAGCACTGAAACATCCGCCGCGATCAATGCCTTTAACAGCGCCGGCGGCGGCGATGCCGGTCGCGCCAGCGCTCTGCGGAGTGTGGCCGAGAGCAACTCAGTTTCGAACAAACTTTTCAATGAAGCTTTCGTGCTGATGCAATACTTCGGCTACCTGCAAAGAAATCCTTATGACCCACCGGAACTGACGCTCGATTATCAAGGCTACACTTTCTGGCTGAACAAACTCAATCAGTTCAACGGGAACTATATCGATGCCGAAATGGTTAAGGCGTTTATCTCATCGAGCGAATATCGCCAGCGCTTTGGCCCTTAGAGACATTCGTTCAGCAGCCGCAAGTTAACAACCTGCGCTGCATTTCCGATCGCAAGTTAACAACTTGCGGCACTCGTGTTAATAATCTCCACGCTGAGGCGTTTTATGAGTGGAGAAGATTTTCAGGAGGAAGCTGTGCTGGCTGCCGTAAAACCCCTCAAATCATCTGCTGGTTACATCGGATCGACCGATTCCGGAGCGCCGGCGAGCGCGCCGGCGAGTTCCTCGATGCAAGGCTCTGACCGGATCGAGATCCTGTTTCACCAACACAATCAACGCGTGTTTCGCACAGCCTATCGCGTAACGGGAAGCGCGGCTGATGCTGAGGATGTGCTGCAAACAGTCTTTCTGCGGATGGCGCGTGGACAAGAAACCGCCGCAGCGGCTGAGAATAACGAAGCATACTTCTCGCGCGCCGCCATTAATGCCTCGCTGGATTTGTTGCGCAGCCGCAAGAGATCAAGAGCGGTCGCGATTGATGATCTCGAAAACGAAGCGAGTGTCTCGCCAGGCGTGTCAAAGCAGAATCCTGAAACACATCACGAAGATAAGGAACTACGAAAGCTGATTCGCGAAGCGGTCGCGAAACTCGGCGAGACAGCCGGACAGATGTTCGCGCTTCGCTACTTCGAAGGTTACGGCAACGGCGAAATCGCCGAGATCATGAACACCTCGGCTTTGGTCGTCGGCGTCACGCTGCATCGCGCCCGCGCGCGTTTGCGAAAAGAGATTGGAAAATATTTGCGCGCTTGACGGTTTAGAGCGCGGACTTGACCGCACCATGGCGGCACCAGTGCCGCCTCTAAACGAAACGGATTATTTTTTAGCAATCAGTTGGAGTGAATCATGAAGAAGAAAGAACTCGACAACATGTTGGATAAAATCGCTGCCGGAATTCGTTCCGAGCAGGTTGACGACGGAGCAGTAAACGAAGCAACTGGCCGGGTTTGGTCGCGGCTGGAGAGCGAAGATGCGCGCAGGATGCGCGCGTACCGCCTGCAAGATGCAGGCGCTGCGGCCGTCGATCGCATCGAAGGGTGCGCGGATTTTCAATCGTTGATTCCCGCTTATCTGGGCAGCCGTCTGTCCGAAGCGCGCTCGCTACTGCTCGTCGATCACACGCACGAGTGCATTCCCTGTCGCAAAGCTTTGAAGCAGGCGCGTGAAGCGCGCGTCGCGCCGGTTGCGCCAGCCAGACGCAAACAGCAGAAGCAAGCGTACAGTTTGCGCCCGGTAGTTTTGCGTTGGGGGATCGCGGCGGCGCTGCTGATCGGACTGGGACTGATTGCGCTGCCTTTGATTCAACGTTACGTGCCGTTTGGATCGTTAGAAGCGACCGTGCAAGCCGCCGATGGTCCATTGTACGTCGTCGCTGACTCGAAAACGCGGCCTTTAGGTGTAGGAGAAAGGATCGGACGCGGCGATGTGATTCGCACGGCCAAAGACGCCCACGCGGTGGTCCGGCTCGGGGACGGCTCGACGATCGAAATGAAGGATCGTTCTGAGTTCTCGATGAGTCAAACAATGCGCGGCACGACGGTGCATCTGGACAGCGGCAGCGTGATTGTCGAAGCGGCCAAACAGAAGGGCCACATGTACGTCGACACCGGCGACTCACTCGTCTCTGTCACTGGTACGACTTTCTCCGTGAATGCGGGAACGAAGGGCTCGCGCATCAGTGTCATCGAAGGCGAAGTTCATCTCGATCGCAATGGCGCTGATAAAGTGTTGCGCGCCGGCGATCAGGCCACAACCAACGCGGCCATCGAAACTGTGCCAGTCAAGGATGAAGTTTCATGGAGTCGCAATGCTGCGCGTTACACCCAGACGCTTGACGCGCTGGCCTCGCTGAATAAAGAGCTAAACGCAGTTCCCAAGCCTGGCGTACGCACTTCGACGCGGCTGCTCGACATGATGCCCGAGAGTACGGTGCTGTATGCGGCGCTGCCAAATCTGGCGCCATCAATTGTTGAATCGAACCGCATCATTGAAGAACGCATTCAACAGAATCCGGCGCTGCGCGATTGGTTTGCGAACCGCCACGAGCCGCGCGGCCCGGGAATGAATCAGGCCATAACCACAATCAAAGACTTTGGAGATCAATTGGGTGAAGAGATCGCCGTGGGGGCTGGAATGAACGACCAGGGTCAGCCCACCGAACCGATCGTTTTGGCTGAGCTCAAAGATCCGGCCGGCTTCCGCGCCTTTTTTGACAGCGAAGTGCAAAAGCTAAGCGCAAACGGCAAAGCGCCGCAGGTTGTTTGGGTTGAAGATCCACGCAATGCTCAGCCTGTCCCGAATTCGACGGGCGGCGACAAACAATTGTACGTATGGATTGCCGGCGACGTGCTGGTCGGTTCTCCAAAGCTCGACCAATTGCAGACCATTGCGAAAGGCGGCAGCGGCTTTTCCTCGACGCCTTTTTATTCACGCATCGCTCAGATTTATCACGAAGGCGCCGGGATCGTTTTGGGCGCTGATTTGGAAAAGATCATCGCGCACACACGTGGCGTCCGCCGGATCGCAGTCGGCGACAAACATGAGCAGGCACTGAATCA
>QHXH01000318.1:4156-4658 GCA_003222855.1 Acidobacteriota bacterium | reverse complement strand
GCGGAATGAAGTAGGCGCGGGTTCACCGAACCGCCCGAAGGCGATTGAGGTCAATCGGCCTAGCTCACACCCTTGGTTGTTGCTGCGTCAGGCAATGAAACGTGCCTAGCCCCCAGATTAATTCGCGGCAATCGATTCCGATGACGCGCCGATGCGGAAAGCATTCGCGCAGGATCGATAACGCAGCCTCGTCGGCAGGATCGGCGAATGTGGGCACAAGCAGGTAGGTATTTGCGATGTAGAAGTTCGCGTAGCTCGCCGGTAACCGTAGCCCTTCGCGCACGATCTTCTTCGGCATCGGCAGCGTGACGATGTCGATCTTGCGACCACCGATTTTGATCTCGCGCAAACGCGCCAGATTCTCCTGGAGCGGCGCGTAATTTTCGTCGTGAGGATCGTCTTCAAAGACAGCCACGATGGTCCGTTCGGAGACAAAACGCGCGAGATCGTCGATGTGGCCGTCCGTGTCGTCGCCGGCAATGCCATCGCCGAGCCAGAGAAT
>QHXH01000318.1:0-4092 GCA_003222855.1 Acidobacteriota bacterium | reverse complement strand
ACCGGCGCCGTTCACATCGATCGCGCCGCCTTCCAAAATCATGCGCGGATAAAAAACCGGGAGATTGAGGATTTGCGCGAGACGTGTCGGCACAACTTCATCGAGATCGAATGGCGGATATTTGTTCCCCCAAGCGTTGTAATCCCAATCAACAATTGCGAGTCTCGGATCGAGATCGCGTGTAAGAAAAATCGGTCCGTGATCGCGACACCATGGTTCGTTTGTCGGAACAGAATGAAACGAGATTTGTTCCATCGGTAATCCGCGCAGAACTTCGCGTGCCTCCGCTTCATGCGCGCCATTGCAAACATTGATGCAGACGTGCTCCGATTCGACCAGCGCCTCGACCATTGCTCGCAACGCCGGTAAGACGCGATCGAATGAATCGGGGAAACTGATCCCCTCGCGTCGCGGCCAAGAGAGCCACGTGGCCGCGTGCGGTTCCCATTCCGCTGGCATGCGATAGCCGAGCGCGGCGGGAGTTTGAGCAGGTTTCTCCATGAACGCCAACGTTCAACGCCCAGCTAAGAATCGCAATCTCTTCGGCAAAGCGTCAGGAAATTCTGCGGACCGCACGCCCCGTTAAGACGTCCGCGCAGACGCCGGTTTGTAGATCGCGCCGACAATGGCGCCGACGATTACCATCTCGATCAGGCCGCTGACGCTCCCGTAAACGATCAACTTTCCTGGAAACGGCTGGACTGCGTAAATGGCCAGCCGCATGCCGATGGCTGCGATTTCCAGCAGGATGCCAAGTCGGATTCCGGCAGCCGCGCCGCCGCCAGCGAAACCGCAGGCATAGATCATCACGAATGCAAAAATCACAAGCGCCTGACCGATAATGATCCAGTGAAACAAGCTCATCATTTCACTTTGCGACCGCCAGAGATTTGGCGTTTCCGCGTAAACATCCTTCAGAAGCACGCCGTTAAGTAGCCATCCCCAAAGGAACATGAAAATGTACGCGGCGATAAATGCGATGATGAATCGCTTCATAAATCTAAAGTCTGAAGTTAGGATCTAACTGGTCGCGGGTGAGCTGGCTTGTAAATCGCGCCAACGATTGCGCCGGCAATCGCAAATTGGATCACGGCACCCACGATCCAGCCGCAAAGGATCTTCGTCGTCAACGGTTGGACCGCGAACGAGATCAAATGCGGCCCTGCGTACACTAAGCCCACTAGAATGCCCAATGTCGCGCTGGCACCTAGGCCGCCAGCTGGAACGAACCGGACACAAAGCGTGGTGAAGAAAAATGCCATGACGATATGACCCAAAATCAGCCAGGGAAAATCAGGTTTGGTTCGGAAAAGCGCCTGCACTTCCTCATGCGCGCCGCGCATTAGCGTGCCGTACCAAAGGAAGCCAAACACGAATAGGAAAATGAAGGCTGCCATGAATGCTGTGAAGAATTTTTGCCAGTTCATAATTTCTTTCGGTTGAGGTTCTTGTTGAGCCCCAGGAGCTGAGACCTTCCATCGCAAAATGCGCGACCGATGTCGATCTTAAAATTGTATTGCCAAAGGCTAGGAACGACGCCTTCTCATCCGTCGGGCTTTACTGCGAGGCTAACAAGCCGTCCCTCGCTGGTTTGCTTCAACGTGCAACCCGAGTTCGCGCAAAAGGGCAACATCGACATCAGCCGCGGGATTTTTTGCGGTAAGAAGTTTGTTGCCGTAAAAAATCGAATTCGCACCGGCAAAAAAGCAGAGCGCCTGACCTTCACGCGACAGCTTGGTGCGCCCGGCTGCCAAGCGGACGCGCGCTTTCGGCAAAGCGAAGCGGGTAACGGCAATCAGCCTCACCAACTCGAAAATATCCACCGGTGTTTGATTGGCCAGTGGCGTGCCCGGCATCGGCATCAAACAATTGATCGGCACGCTTTCAGGAGGCGGATCAAAGTTGCTCAGCACTTCGAGCATTCGCAGACGGTCGGCTTCCGATTCGCCCATGCCGATAATCCCACCGCAACAGACGGACATTCCGCTCGCCTGCACGGCGGCAATCGTGTCGAGTCGATTCTGAAACGTGTGTGTGCTCACAATTTCGGGATAAAATTCCGGCGAAGTGTCGATGTTGTGATTATAAGCGGTCACTCCGGCGGCTTTGAGTTTGCACGCTTCCACCGGACCGATTTCACCGAGGGTAACGCAGACCTCCATTCCGAGTTGGCTCACTTCGCGGACGATCTCCAGCACGCGCTCAAACTTTTCGGAACCGTCGCGCACGCCGCGCCAGGCCGCGCCCATGCAAAACCGGCCGGCGCCTTGTGAGCGCGCGCGCCGGGCGGCGGCCAACACGTTTTCAAGTGACAACAATTCTTCGCGGTCGACACCCGTCGAATAATGAGCCGATTGCGCGCAGTAAGCGCAGTCCTCGCTGCAGCCACCAGTCTTGATGCTGAGCAAACTGCATCGCTGCACTTCCTCGCCGCGCCAATGCTGGAGATGGACAGCGCGGCTTTGTGAAATTAAATCGAACAACGGCTGGCGATATAGGGCGCTGAGTTCTTCAAACTTCATCGCAACGCGCGACGTTCAATCGCCAATCGAAAATCGGCAAACGAAAATTAATTAACCCACTTCCCGTCTTCGGAAGTGAGGATCGGCAGCTCTTCCATCATGAACTGCGTTTTTCCGATTGCGCCGATCATGTGCGTGCCGGTAGCGCGATACCACTTCTTCGACATGCTCTCGCCCGTATGGCAGCCCCAGCTCCTTACGTAAGCGCCATGCGCGAAATCGCGCCGGTCGATCCTGGCCAGCTCGTTCTCGTGCAACCACGCTTTGCATGCGCTGTCGATGAAATTGCTGTAATCGAACATGAAACAGGCGCGATTCGAGTGCCCGAAATATTCAAAACCTGTAATCTTCACCTGGCTTCGTGGCTGGCCCTTGTTCAGGTAGTCGATCACCTCCGGCCCAGCATTAAACCAGACAAGATTCAGATTGAATTTTTCGCGCACCGAATCGATCAAGGCGATCAGATCCTGGTGTTCTTGTTTCGCGCGATCCAGATAGCCCTGTTTATAAATCAGCCAGGTAATCTGTGCATCCGGACCGAGTTGGGCGCGCAATTGTTCGGTGCGCAAACGCGCGGCGCGCACAAAGTTCGCCCACCAATGATCGTGCGGATAAAGCTTGTATTTTTCCCATTGATACAAGGAAGGCCCGCCAACCACGACGATATATTCGCCGTTGGCAGCGAGAGCGCTGCCGGCAACGAGCAACAGCAAAAGCAATAGAGAAAGCCGACGAATACCACCCATAAGCAGGAGCACTATTTACGCGCAGCGCGAAGCAGTGCAAGCGGTAGCCGCTTCGCTGTGCGAAGGGGACCCTGACGCTTCTAAACACGTCCGGTGCGCGCCGCCCACAGGGCGGCGGCTACAGCAGTTCGACTTCATCACGAAACAAGTCCTCCCAGGTTTGGCGTTTTCGGATCAACGAGAGCTTGTCGCCGCGAACCAGTGCTTCCGCTGGCAACGAACGCGAATTGTAATTGGACGCCATCACAAATCCGTAAGCACCCGCGCTCATAATCGCCAGCAAATCCCCTTCATGCAGTTCTGGCATCTCGCGATCCAGCGCGAAAAAATCGCCCGATTCACACACCACTCGTGCTCCTGCTCGTAATCGGCTCCTTCACCGGTACAATCTCGTGATAGCTCTGGTAAAGCGCCGGCCGGATCAGATCGTTCATGCCCGCATCGACAATCGCGAATTTCTTCTCGGCAGTCTGTTTAATGTAAAGAACCCGGGTGAGCAAAACGCCTGCGTTGCCGACAAGAAAACGACCAGGCTCAACCAGGATTCGAATCCCAAGCTCGCGCAACGGTGGCACAATCGCGTCAGCGTAGTCGCGGATGCTAAACGCGGATCCCGCGCATGCGGGATCGTGCTCGTGCCACCATTGGCCTGATCCGCTCTCGAGTGCGCGTCGGTAAATGATTCCCATGCCGCCGCCGATGCTGAAGAATTTGATGGCGTATTTGGATTTCAGCTGGCGAACGATGGGTGTCACTTTTGTAATAGCGCTGGCAAACGGCTCGGCTTGGGTGATCTGCGATCCGATGTGCATTTGCACGCCGAC
>QHXH01000101.1 GCA_003222855.1 Acidobacteriota bacterium | reverse complement strand
TGTGATCGTCGCGCTTCTAATCAAATCAAAGTGAGAGGCCTCTACTCACCGACTTTATGAACTTGATTGGCCGCATCCGGTCGCTATCGCTCCCGGTTCTGTATCGTCTCTCTCGTTAACTTTACTTTTTGGTGCAAAGCTCCGGATCGCGTCTTTTCAATCACAATTCTTCCTCGTCGAATAAATCCGATTGCGCGGCGAGCCGCGTATATCTCTCGGAAGTTAGCAATTTCAAAACTAGCAAGGGAGAAATGAAATGAAAAGGCTTTTCGCCATTATGGTGGCCTCGGCAGCTCTGACGATCGGGAGTTCAGCAGTTTTCGCGCAGATGATGAAAGACGATCCGATGGTGGGTGGCGCCGCGATGTACCCAGGCAAAACGATCGTCGCCAATGCGATGAATTCGGCGGATCACACGACCCTGGTTGCCGCTGTCAAAGCTGTGGGGTTGGTCGACACTTTGAATGGCAAAGGGCCGTTCACGGTGTTCGCGCCGACCAACGACGCTTTCGCACAACTGCCGGCGGGAACCGTTGACATGCTGCTCAAGCCGGAAAATAAGGCGATGCTGACAAAGGTCCTGACGTATCATGTGGTCGCGGGAAAGTGGGATGCAAAAGCTTTAGCCAGGCTGATCAAAAAGGGGAACGGACAGGCTCGACTTAAGACGGTTAGTGGTGGCACCCTCACCGCGATGATGAACGGTAACAACATCATCGTGCGCGACGAAAAAGGCGGCAGGGCGACAGTGACAATAGCTGACGTCTATCAATCTAATGGCGTCATCCATGTGGTAAATGCCGTGCTGATGCCTAACTAGCAATTCAAAATGGCAGGCGCAAAAAAACTACCAGGGCGGCTTCAGACGCTTAGCAGTCTCCGGCCGCTTTGGCTTTTCAAGAGTAACTTCAAAATAAGCGAGGAGAGAACCATGATTAAGAAACTTGCAATTGCTTTCTGCGTGCTGACGGCGATTAGCGTAAGTGCCCTGGCGCAACAACCTCAACAGACAATGAACGCCCCGATTTCCCGTTCCATTTCTACATCCGCCGGCGGCCAGGACAAGAAGTCGCTTTACACGCGGCTGGGCGGATACGACGCCATCGCGCTGGTGGTCGATGACTTTATTACGCGACTGGCGACTGACAAACGGTTCGAAAGGTTCTTCACCGGCTTCAGCGACGATTCGAAGAAGCGTCTGCGCCAACACATCCTGGATCAATTCTGCGCGGCGGCGGGTGGTCCATGTGTTTACACCGGGCGCGAAATGCGAACGTCGCACAAAGGACTCGGAATTACGGAAGCGGACTGGGACGCGGCGGCGAAACATCTGGTCGCAGCGCTCGACAAGTACAAAGTCCCGGAAGCTGAAAAGAATGAGTTGCTGGCGTTCGTGGTGAGTCAGAAGAAAGATATTGTCGAGAAGTAACAACAATTGGCCGCGGATTTGCGCGGATAACGCAGATCGATTCTGATTCTTATCCGGGTAAATCCGCGATCTGCGGCCATTCTATTTCCCCTTGAATGCAAGTTAACAACTTGCGCTACTTCGTCACGATTCTCATCTCATTAACCAGGACTCTTCTGCCGTCCTGTTGGGTTTCAACCTGAGTCTCGCGTAGTCGAGCAAATTTTCCCGGCGATTTCTCGTTCTGCTTTTTTCGCGAGGTTTGAGATTGAGTCGTTTGGAAAACCGCAGCCTGGGCGAGCGACTGTTCGCTTGCAACATCGAAATAGATGTTGTGACGGAAACATTCTGACGCCGGCACTTGCGTCGTCAGCATCGCGACAAGTTCGTGCATTGGGCACTTGCCGGTGGCCAGCTCATCCGTCTCAGGGTCTATTTCAGCGATCGTAATTCCTTCGGGTTGAGCGAATGATTTGCCGCCAAGTTCCGGCCGCAAATCAATCGCGCTTCTCATGAAATCAACCCAGGCGGGTAACGCACTTTCGGCTCCGGTCAATCCCAATTGCTTGTTATCGTCAAAGCCGATCCATACGGCGCACACCAGGTTTGGCGTGTAACCAACAAACCAACCGTCACGTGACGTTCCTGTCTTGCCAGCCACGGCAGTTCCCGAAATTCGGCCGCGAGCGGCGCGCGCTGTGCCGTGATCGATCACCCCTTCCAGCATGTCGGTGATCATGTACGCAGTAGTTGGCTCGATCACTTGATCTTTGGCATTGCCGTTATCCGTTGCCATTACGCTTGGCTCGATCTTTCGTCCGCCATTCGCAAACGAAGCATAGGCAGAGGCAATTTGCAGAGGCGTAACTTCTGTCGTCCCCAGCGCCAGCGCCGGATACGGAGCCGGGCGCGGCAATCCAAACTTCAATGCCGTGTTCGCCACGCGCGCTAAACCGGTTTGCATCGCGACATCGACAGTCACCACGTTCAGCGATTTGATTAGGCCCTCGCGCATCGGCAGGTCGCGCATCGAGAATCCGCCGCCGTAATTCGACGGCCGATACTTTTGCGTGCGCGCGTAAGTAAATTCCTGCGGCGCGTCCTTGAACATCTGCAGGGGCGACATACCGCTTTCCAACGCGGCCGCATAAACCAATGGCTTGAAGACTGAACCCGGTTGTCGTTCAGCGTCGGTCGCTCGGTTCAACTGCGAGGTCGCATAATCTCTGCCGCCAATCATCGCCAGGACATTTCCCGTCTTTGGATCGAGAGCGACGAGCGCAACCTGGGGTGTCTGGCCTCGCGGCTGGTAAATCTTGTCGAGACGATCGAGTTGATGTGCGATGGTGTCCGCAGCAAGCCGTTGCAGATCGAGATCGAGGGTGGTGACGGTGGCATGCGCATCCTGCGCATTATCCACGAGCGGGATGCCCGTGCCACGCTCTGCCATGCGATTCACGTAATCGATGAAGTAAGGCGCGACTGACTCGCGCGCGGGATCGAAGTCAGCCATCAAGAGCGGCTGGTTTGCCGCGGCTGAAGCCTGGTCCAGAGTAATAAATCCATCGCGCACCATCGTGCCCAGCACTGTATTACGTCGCGCGCGGGCCGCATCGTTCTGTCGCACCGGCGAGTAGCGCGTCGGACTCTGAATCAGGCCGGCGATGGTCGCGGCTTCGGCCAGGGTTATATCCTTAAGTTTTTTACCGAAGTAAACTCGCGCCGCCTGATCGACACCCCGTACCGCCAGCGGGCCTCGTTGGCCCAGGTAAATTTCGTTGCAGTACAGCGCGAAGATGTCTTCTTTCGACACTCGCCGTTCGATTGTGAACGCCAGCATCGCTTCGGCGAACTTACGCCGCAGGGTCCGCTCGGGTGTGAGATATGTGTTCTTGATCAGTTGCTGCGTTATCGTTGAGCCGCCCTG
Organism: Acidobacteriota bacterium; assembly: GCA_003222855.1. Taxonomy (GTDB): domain Bacteria; phylum Acidobacteriota; class Blastocatellia; order Pyrinomonadales; family Pyrinomonadaceae; genus UBA11740. The sequence goes on along the minus strand of QHXH01000101.1, from coordinate 9,816 downwards.
GGCCATCCTTTCATCGCCGGCGTTACGAATCAGAGCTCGCGCGACGCCAAAGATGTCCAACCCATGATGATCAAAGAAGCGCCGATCTTCGATCGACGTGATCGCATGGACCAACACGGGCGGAATCTCTCGAAACGAAAGGTGATCATGGGCGCCGTCTTTGGTAGTCGCATCGGAAGTCAGAGATTCGGGCGCAAGCGTGAACGATTCGAGGGCGACATCGTCGCCAGTCACACTGGAAATGCGTCCATCAGAATTGAACGACACATGGACGGCCGAAATGAATTCGGCGCTCGGGTTGGGATGAATGTCGATTCCATCGGCTCGTACTGAGAAGCTGCCATTCCAGACTTCGCTCGCGGCGTCACTTTCGATGTACCCCGCGCGGCGCAGAACTTCAGCGAGATGCTGAGGCGAATATTTTTGGCCGGCGCGCAACGTGCGCGGCGCCGCATAAATTCCGGCCCGGCTGCTGAGATATCCGTGTTCGAGTCGATCGTCAACCAGCTTCGCGTACGAACGGTATGAGTGAATAAAAAGGATTGTGAGCGAAATTAGGGCGACTGCGATTGTCGTGGCGGTGATCTGAAAAAGTCGCTTTACTCTTCTCTTAGCCCAGCCGTTTATGGCTGGTGGCGCAATCCGAAGTCTTTTCACGGGTGCCATTTTATGGGCCCAATAACGCTGGTATTCCAGAACCTCTTTAAGAGAGGCGCTTTACGATTCCGAGCCGGTCCTCAAACCCAGGCGCAAACGCCTGGGGAAGAGAAAGCGTTGAGCGATCCATCAGTTCAATCCGTTGCTCTTTTAAAGTGCGAATGAGGATCAAATTCTTGAGGACAATAAGGTCAGGTACCACCTGCGTCACCAGGTGAGTCAAATTGCCGGCCCAAAGAACGAGCCTCGATCCCATCCGTTCGCGCGGGTGGTACTGACTTGCTGGCAATCAGCAGGCCAGGCCCCCCGGCTAAACAATAACCGTCTCTTTCCGTCGCCGCACCGCAGAGTGTTCTTCGATTATCTTCCTGATTGCATCGATCGAGTCCAGTCCTGCTTCATAACCTGCCTTTACCAACTCGTCAGCGAGGCGAGTTTGATCCCAACGAATGTGTCCTACCTTTGGAACGATTAGGATGTCCGCATCACGCCGTTCCTGATTCGAAACAATACGCTCGACGGCGATAAACGTGTAGGCGAGCACGCCAAGCGCCGTCTGAGGCCGATCGAAGAATCTTATGCCGTCGAAATTTACGTCCACCGCGATAACAATATCTGCGCCGAGATCGCGCGTTTGGCTGATCGGCAGGTTCTGGACTATGCCGCCATCGATTAGCAATCTGCCTTTGTCATCTTCAATTGGAGTCATAAAGAACGGGATACAGCAACTGGCCCGAATCGCAAACGGCAGGTCGCCATTGTCACGCAAGACGATGAGCTCACCTTTACGCAAGTCGGTAACCATGGCGGCGAAAGGAATTTTCAGATCTTCGAAACGAGTCACGGGAAGATGCGCCCGCAGAAACTTCTCCATGCGCGCGTTGGATTGCAGGCCAAGTCGTGAAAACGAGGGCCGCGCGGTGTGGCGCCAGCGAAACGTGCTGGCCATTTGCCCGAGCCGCTCGATCGAAAGCCCGGCGGCATAGCACCCGCCAATCAAAGCGCCCGCGGAGGCGCCGGCGATGGCGTCGATCGGAATGTCGTTTTCAACCAGCGCGCGCAGAACGCCAACGTGCGCGATGCCGCGCGCGGCGCCGCCCGAGAGGGCCAAACCAACGCGCACGCGATCAGATTTGTCACTACTTTCCATCACAGAGGGTTCCACAATCAGGTCGCCACCAGGGCATCGTTGTGCCAGCAGCGTTAGAGTACCGGGACTGGAGCGCAAGCGTCCTCGCTTGCATCGTAACTCAGAGGGGCAACCGAGACGGTTGCGCTCCAGTCGCTGCGGTCCCGGTCGGTATCGCTCGCGGTACTGACTCCATAACCCCAACTAAAGTTGGTTCTCTACACCCGTGAAACTCAGGCACTACTGACCCACCAGAAGTATTAAGGTTCAGTTATTTCGCTTTGGGATAATAGCCCTCGCGCGCGCGGACTCGCAATTCGGAATGCCCCGGAGTAGTTACAGCGATGCGACGAAACGCTTGGCTGCCGGACTGATTGTTGGAGTAATACTGCAGGAGATACTGCGTGCGAATTTCTGAGGCAATGCGGTTGAAGATGTTGGTAAGGTCGGTTTCGTGGGCCGGAACAAACGCAGCGCCTCCTGTCGCGGCCGCGAGGCGCTCCATTCCGGTTTCTGAGCGCGCTGTTCTGACGTTAAGGCGCATCGTCTGACCGCTCGGATTAATTGAATAGAACGTAACTTCCGCGCGCTGAATATCATGAAGAATATCGAGTTGCGCGTTTTGAATGAGTTGAAGTTGCGCATCCATCCCGATAACGTCTGGCTTGGCTCTGGATACCGTGAGAATGCGCGCGGTATCGTCCCCATCAGAGATCACCACGATGATGCGGCGGCGGCCGTTTGACGAATTGCGATCGAGATAATTGGTCGCGGCGACCACCGAATCAAAAAATGCCGTGTAACTATTCGAGGGTTTGATGGACATCAGGCTGCGCGATGCGTTGGCAGCGCTGGTGAGCTGTTGAATCAGTCGCGGCGTTTCGTCGATGGCAAAGACCGTGGCCCGATCCTCAGGCTTTAGCACCCGCTCAAGAAAACGCGACGCGGCCTCTTGCTCAAAATCGAAACGCGCGACGACGCTTCCCGATACGTCGACGAGAATAGCGATGTCCAGCGGCACTTGTTCAGGATCACCAAGCTGCGCAATCTCCTGCTGCCGGCCATCTTCTTCGATCCGAAAATCGGCCGGCTTCAGATCGCGCACGGGTTGGCCCTGCGCATCAGTGACCGATACGGGAACAACAACGAGGTTCGAAGTGACCCGGACGACGTCATATTCAATCGGTGCAGGGGTTGGTGTTGGCTTGGGCCTGTAACGTGGAGCCGGCGGGGGCGGTGGTAGTTGCTTGATCTTTTGCGCGGACGTATCAGGTGTCAGCAAAGTCGCGCCGAGAAAAAATAAAGCCAGCGCCACAATCGTCAGCGCCGGCAAAAAGTTTTTCTCTCTGTTCAGATGCATTCACCAACTCCTCATGCCGCCAGTTTGCGTGCTGCTGGCTATTCAATCATTAGACGCTCACTGACGGCATGATCGTTGGCAATGTAAAGCAACTTGTTAAGTTGCGCTGTCCAATCGCAAACTAACAGTTTGCGCTACCTATTGGCCGCTGCCGCTGCCCCGGTTAATGGTTGGCGCGGGCGAAGTCAGGCCTTTGTTTACCAGCACCTTCACTTCGACGCGCCGATTTTCTGCGCGACCTTCGCGAGTTTTGTTATCGGCAACCGGGTTCGATGCACCAAAACCATAAGGCGTCACAATGCGCCGCAGGGGTATCTGATGATTCTCAACCAGGTAACGAATGACGGCATCAGCGCGACGTTGGCTCAACACCCGATTGCGCTCGGTGGCCCCGGTTGAATCGGCATAGCCGGTAACTTCAAGCACATAGCCCTTGGCGTTGAGGGCCTTCGTCGCGATCGCGTCGAGTTTAGTCCTGGCATCGGCATTCAGAATCGAGCTGCCGACCCGGAAGTTGACGGCGATCGAATCCTGCGGCACATAATCGTCAAGCGCCGAGATGCGATCGTTGGTTGCATTCACGCCCGCCACTGCCGCGTCCGCAGTTTCCTGTGCGGCTTTGGCGCCGCCGCGCGCTGCGTTGGAAACCGCAGCGAGCTCATCGAGCTGGCCGGAAAGCTTCTGGGCGTTCTGCTCGACTTCGCTCAGCCGTCCTTCGGTTGCGTTGGCGCGCTCTTCCAGCGGCGTTGCCCGCGATTCAACTGCGCGAGCCGTGCGCAAATCAGATTCATTGAACCGAACTCTTTCGGCGTTCAATTCACCGTTTGATCCGCCGCGGCCTTCGACTTCCAGATTCAGGCCACGCAGAATGTTGGTTGATCCATAATTGTTGCCACTGCGAAGGAAGCCACCACTGGACTTCACCGACGTTCGGTCGGTCAGCCGGACCACGGTGTCAACGCCGTTAAGATCACGGAGCGTAAACGTGTCCGCATCGCGGCGCACCACTACGCCTTTGATTTTCATCTTCTCGCCGCTGGCTACAGAGCGGGCTCTTGACGCATCAGTCGGCGCGTTTTGTGTTTGAGTCGAGGTTTGTCCGAAAGCTAATGGGGAAAGAGCCAGCGTCAACCCGAAAGCGAGCACTATCGATCGAAATATTTTCACCTTCATAAATTCAGCTCCTTATTTTGGTCGCCGAACGCGCAGCCCTGACCGCATCGGCGAAGTTTTGAGTTCAGACGATGAACTCCTGATTTACGTTGCCCGCAGATCGTGCAGACCGCTTGCCAGAACGTCGGGTTAATGAGCTTCAAGGCTGGCACTCATCAACTTAAGATGACGAATAGTATAGAACGATCTGGTGGTGTCAAGAGGATAATTCGCGAAACGCGAGATTGAGAGCACTTAGCTGCGATTCATTATTTCTTCGCTACGCGATTGCAAGAAAGTGTGTCAGAAGCCCGACCGTGAGGGAGGGCAACGCGATTAATCGGAACGTTAATGAAGTGACTGATGCTGCCCGTTGCCCTCCCTCACGGTCGGGCTTCTGACACCATCTAGATCGCGAATTGTCCTGACTCGAGTCGTTCTTTGATGTCTGCCAAAAATTTCTCAGCGTCCGCGCCGTCGATGATGCGATGATCGAAGCTGAGCGCGAAATAAGCCATGCTGCGAATAGCGACATAGTCTTCACCGTCAGTCGAGGTAAGAACTTTGGTGCGCTTTTCGATCTTGCCAACGCCGAGAATCGCGACTTGCGGCTGGTTGATGATCGGCGTACCGAACAATCCCCCGAATACGCCCGGATTGGTAATGGTGAAGGTTCCGGCGGCTACTTCATCAGGTTTCAACTGCTTTGTTCGAGCACGATCGGCGAGATCGTTCGCGGCGCGCGCCAGGCCAGAGATCGAAAGATCGTCGGCGCGCCTAATTACCGGCACAATCAAGCCCCCATCAAGCGCGACGGCCATGCCGAGATTGATGTCGCGTTTATAGATGATCTGATCGCCGCTGACTTGTGAATTAAATACGGGAAACTTGCGAATCGCATCGGTAACGGCCTTAAAGATGAACGGCATGTACGTAAGCTTCGTGCCGGTGCGCTCCTCAAATGCTGCGCGGTTTTCTTCGCGCAGTTTCGAGATCTTACTCATGTCAATTTCATAGACCGTCGTGACGTGCGCAGAGGTGCGGCGCGAAAGGACCATATGCTCCGCGATCTTTTTGCGCATGACGCTCATCTGTTCAACCCGATCGCCAGCGGCAGGTTTCGTCGCCGGCATTGTTTGAGGTTCGGTCGCGCCGGCCGGCGGCGCAGCCTTCGGTTGCGCCGGTCCGGTTGATGGAGCCGCGGCTGCGCGTTGCGGCGTGGCGCCAGATTCTATGAAGCTGAGAATGTCATTCTTGGTGACGCGGCCGCTCATGCCGGTGCCTTCGAGTTGCTTAACGTCGATGCCGTGTTCTTCGGCAATCTTGCGCACCAGCGGACTGGATTTTGTGCGACGCAACTCTTCGGCGGAAGCACCGCCGTTGCCGCTGGAGGTCGCCGGCTTTGCGCTGCCGGCATCGCTTTTTCGCACCAGTGGTTTCACTTCTGTCTTGTGAGACGAAGCCGCAGAAGCTGGCGGTGCAGGGCTTCCGGGCGGAGGCGCCGCGGGTGCAGCGCGCTTTGGCAACTCGACGACAGGCACCGGCTCCGCCGGCTTCGCTTCAGCTCGCGGAGATTCAGCTTGCGCTGTTTCAGCTTGAACGGGGGCCTCCTGATCTTTTGCCGCTGCTGCGTCGGCGGAAGGTTTTGCCCCCTCACCGTCGAGCACTGCCACCACAGTGTTTATTTCAACGGTTTCGCCTTCCTTGAATTTAATGTCGGTGAGAGTCCCGGCCGCCGGCGAAGGAATTTCAGCGTCGACTTTGTCCGTCGAAATCTCGAATAACGGTTCGTCACGCTCGACATGATCGCCGACGTTCTTCAACCATTTGGTAATTGTTCCTTCCGCGATGGATTCGCCCATCTGCGGCATTACAACTTCAGTAGGCATGATGACTCCATAAAAAAATGTTTAGTTTAGAGTTTACTCCGCCGTCGTCGGATCGATCGTAGTTTTTATTTCGGAAATGCGATTCGCGGGAAAACCACCTTGTTGGGCGTGCGTGCGAATCATGTCTTCGCTCGGCGCGATGTAGATGCAGTAAATCTTGTCCCCGGTGACATAGCTTTGCACCCACTGAATCTGGGGTCCGAGATTCTGCAGGACGCTGCATGATTTTTGTGAAACTGCTTGCAGGTCCTGCGGTGACATGTTTCCGGCTCCGGGGATTTCGCGTTCAATTACGTACTTCGGCATGCTGCTTCTCCAATCAGTAATGAGGTCAGTACTGGGAGCGATAGCGGCCCGGTAATTCTTTTCTCCGCAAAGTCTCAAGCGACACGAAACCCGGTCGCTACCGCTCCCGGCACTGACTGCTAGTAAGCCGCTAATTTCCGCGCCGCGTCAACCACGTCTTTCACTTGCGGCAAGTAATAGTCTTCGAGCGGGGGCGAATAGGGAACGGGCGTGTCGATCGAAGCGACGCGCACCACCGGCGCATCGAGCCATTCAAAAGCTTCGGCGGAAATGATCGCGGCGATTTCTCCTCCAATCCCGCCGGTCAATGATGCTTCGTGCAGGATCAGCGCGCGGCTCGTTTTCCTGACGCTCGCGAGAATAGATTCTTTATCAAGCGGCGCGAGCGTGCGCAGATCGATTACTTCGACATCCAGTCCTTCTTTCTCTAACTCTTCCGCCGCATCGAGCGCAGTTAACACCTGTGCGCCGAAGGTGAAGACGGAAACGTCGCGGCCTGCGCGCGCGACTCGAGCTTTACCAATTTCGACGATGTAATCAGCTTCCGGCAGTTCTTCGCGCAAACGTGGCAGGCGATAAAGTTTCTTGTGCTCGAAATAAAGCACCGGATCAGGATCGCGAATCGCGGCCTTGATCAATCCTTTGGCGTCGTACGCAGTCGAAGGTTCGACGATTTTCAGTCCCGCGGTATTCAGGAAGAACGATTCGGCGTTGAGCGAGTGAAACGGACCCGAGCGCACGCCCGAGCCGCAGGGCCCGCGAAAGACCGCGGGAATGTTCGCGCCCCAGCGATAGCGACACTTTGCCGCGTAGTTAGTCAGCAGATCGAAACCGCATGAGATGAAATCGATGAACTGAAACTCGGCCACCGGCTTCATGCCCATCAGGGCCGCGCCGCACGCGGCGCCGACGATTGCCGCTTCCGAGATCGGCGTATCGATCACTCGTTCTTTGCCAAAGTGATCGATGATGCCTTCCGTGACTTTGAATGCGCCGCCATAGACACCGACGTCCTCGCCGATCAGGAAGACAGTCGGGTCGCGCTCCATCTCTTCCCAAATCCCAGCGCGAATGGCTTCGACCATGGTAGCCAGGCCGCCACGCGGTGGGCTTTCGAGTTTGCGCGCTTTTTTTAGTGCAGTTGACATTGCGAATTGAGAATTCGTGGTTATGGAGTCAGTACCGGGGAGCGGTAGCGACCGGGTCTCAATGGATCCCGCGGTCGAGATTGGCAACAACTAATCCGGTCGCTACCACTTCCGGTACTGACCTCAATCCACGAAAAACGCGATCATGACTCCAACACCTGCGGCCGAAACGCCGGCGGCACGATCGAGTTATCAAAGACTCCGTAGACAGCGGTTTCAGGCTCAGGCATCGGCGAACTTTCAGCCCATTCACTGTCTTCATCGATCTCACGCATCACATCGGCGGTAATCTCGTCCAGCTTTTCTTTGGTCGCAACTTTCTGCTCGAGCAGGAACCTTTCAAAGCGATCGATCGGATCGTTCTCCTTTTCCCAATACTCGATCTCGCCTTCGGGAACATAACGCTGATCGTCGTGCTCGGCATGACCCTTGCGGCGATAGGTCTTGGCTTCGATCAAGACCGCGCCCTGGCCGGCACGCGCATGTTTGATTGCCTGCTTCGTGACTTCATAGCAGGCGATCACGTCGTTGCCATCGACGATGTAACCGGGAATGCCGAAAGCTGCCGCTTTCTCAGCGAGGTTGCGCACCGCCGTCTGCATATTCGTCGGCGTCGAATACGCGTAATGGTTGGATTCGACGATTACGACGAGCGGCAGACGCTGCACCGCGGCAAAGTTCATCCCTTCATAAAACGCGCCCGTGCTCGCGCCGCCATCACCAATGTAAGCAAGGCCCACAATGTCTTTCTTCTGCATGCGCGCGCCCAGAAGGATTCCGGTCATCACCGGAATCATGTCGCCGAGATGCGAGATTGGGCCAATGAACCCTTTATCCATGTAGCCGAAATGCACGTTGAGATCTTTTCCGCCGGAAGGTCCCCATGCTTTGGCCATGTACTGCGCAAAGATTTCGCGCGGCCGAATTCCCTTGACGAAGACTGAACCGAGATCGCGAATGATCGGCGTGATGAAATCGTCGGGCCGCAGCGCATAAGCCGATCCGACCGCGGTCGCTTCCTGTCCGAGAGATCGATACACGCCGCCGACAACCTTGGTTTGCCGATAGAGATTGACGATGCGCTCTTCGACCAGACGCGTCAGTTTGAGATAGCGATAAAGCTCGAGCATCTGCCCTTCAGTTAGGGAAGACCCTGTGATGCAACTTCGCGGTTGACCCTCAGCAAACTTGCGCGGCGCATACTTGGTACTGATGCGCATTTCAAAGCCGGGACGGCGGCGACGCGGGCCGCCTTTTCGATTTTCGTTTTTCGCCTTCTCTACCATTGTGGAAAAATGTTCGACAAACTTCAGTTTGTCGTCGAACCAGGAAATCGACAAACTAAAGTTTGTCGGACTTCAAATATGAATTGTCTTGTCGTGCACGCCCTCGGCGGCTTCCATGACGGCTTCGGAAACTGTCGGGTGCGCGTGCATCGTGTTGCCCAACTCTTCCGCAGTTGACTCCAGTTGCATCGCCACACAGGCTTCAGCGATCAATTCCGTCGCATGCGGGCCGATGATGTGCACGCCGAGAATCTCATCATACTTTTTCTCGGCGACGATTTTTACGAAGCCTTCTTCTTCGCCGAGGATGCGCGCCTTGCCGGAAGCACTGAACGGAAACTTGCCGACCTTGACGTCATAGCCGGCTTCTTTTGCTTTTGCCTCAGTCAAACCAACTGAAGCGACTTCGGGATCGCAGTAAGTGCAATTCGGCACCAGACGCAGATTGATTGGCCGCGGATTCTTGCCCGCCAGATGCTCGACCGCCACGATGCCTTCTTTCGAAGCGAGGTGCGCCAGCAAAGGCGTCGGCACGACATCGCCGATCGCGTAGACGTTCTTCTCGTCTGTCTGTTGGAATTCGTTGACCTTGATAAATCCTTTTTCGACTTTAATCTTCGTGCCTTCGAGTCCGAGCCCTTCGGTGAAAGGCATTCGACCGACGGCGACCAGCAGCATCTCGGCTTCCATCAAGTTTGGTATCGACCTGAGATTTGATAGCGCGCTTGCGAAATGATTTGGCGAGTTCGGCAGAGACCTCTTGGTCTTCAAGCGGAACCAGACGTGGCAACAACTCGACGATCGTTGTCTCGGCGCCAAAGCGTGAATAGACGGAAGCGAACTCAACCCCGACGGCGCCCGCGCCCATAACGATCAAAGATTTCGGCAC
>QHXH01000317.1 GCA_003222855.1 Acidobacteriota bacterium | reverse complement strand
GCGATGCGGAAATGGAATATACGACTCGGCTGCGAACATTGCGCGATTTGCGCTCCGGTGAAACATTTCCGGCGAGATCCGTCGTTTACAGCGTTCGCAACAGTTGGCGACGTGCGGTCAGTCTGGCTTGGAACGCAGCGCTGGGCCGCGCCCTCGAGAGCAAACCGCTCGTGCGTCTCACTATTCATCCGCCGGACTTTTCCCATCCGGCCATCTGGCGGCAGATTGTCGATCTTATCGATGACATCGACGGCCGCAGGACGCCGACGACGTATCAGGACTGGATCGCCGAGCAGCGGCTCAGACGCGGCCTCTAGATAAATATGAGCAAATGTGACCTCCACATTCACTCACGTTTTAGTGCGCGCTCGGAAGAATGGCTTTTCCGCCGGTTTGATTTTCCTGATTCCTATTCCGACCCGCGCGAGCTGCATCGACAACTTGTGGAGCGCGGAATGGGTTTCGTTACCGTTACCGACCACGACACAATCGACGGTTGTCTGGAGATCCGCGATCTGCCGAATACGTTTATTAGCGAGCAGGTTACGACTTATTTTCCGCAAGATCCGTGCAAGGTTCACCTTTTAGTCTGGGGCATCACCGAAAAGCAGCACCAGGACATCGTCATTGTCCGGGACAATATTTTCTCTCTCCAGCGCTACTTACAGGGCGCACAGATCGCGCACGCGGTCGCGCATCCGCTTTACAGCATCAACGGCAAGCTCGAGGCATCGCATCTCGAGCGGCTGATTTTGCTCTTCAAACATTTCGAGGGCGTCAACGGTCTGCGTGACGCGCTTCTGAGCGAGCTTGCACAAGAACTTTTCGGTTCGCTTACCCAAAAGAAAATCGAAGAGTTCGCGGAACGACACAATCTCGAGCCAACCCATCGCGAACCCTGGAAAAAGATTTTGATCGGCGGCTCGGATGATCACGGCGGGCAATTTGTCGCCTCAGCTTACACCGAAGCGCCAGCCGCTGAGTCGCCTGGAAAATTCCTCGAGCACATTCGCAACGGCAATTGTCAGCCCCACGGCCGCGGTGGAACTCCACTCGTCTTGTCGCATGGATTCTACAACACCCTCGGTTGTTTCATCCAGGACCACTTCCACGAAAAACTCGGACCGAGCGCAACACTCGTAGAGCAGATGTTCTCGCGATTCATGGAAGGTCGCGATCCGACAGAACTGACATTGAAGGACAAAGCGACTGTCTTCGCCCAAGGCGTGGTCTCAGGCAAAATTTTCGAGCTGATCAAGCCGGCGAACATGTCGCTGTGGAAGGAATTGTCGAACCGATTCCAGGAAGCGGAGGCGAAGGCGAACAGTGTGGCCGAGCTCGAAGGCGCTTCGGACCCTGAACGCCGGACGTTCTTGATGGCAAATGCGGTCGCCGAGCAGCTTGCGTTTCGTTTCTTCGAGAAATTCGTCCGGCAACTCAGCAGCGGAAACATGCTTGAAAGCATCCAGGCCCTGAGCGCCATCGCGCCGATTCTGATCATTCTGGCGCCTTACATTTATGGATTTCACAGCCAGGCTCCGTCGCGCAAATGGTTGCAAAGAATTTTCCGCGACCTGACCGGAAAAATTCCCGCTCCGCTCCAAAACAACAAGCGCGCCTGGTTTACCGACACGTTGGAAGACGTTAACGGCGTTGCCACAACCATTCGCAAGATGACCGCTGCCGGCGCCGTAGCCGGAAAAGAGCTGGTTGTCGTAACATCGCGGGGCGAACTCACGATCCATGATATTCCGATTAAAAACTTCAACCCGATCGGCGAGTTCGAATTGCCCGAGTACGAGCTGCAAAAACTAAGTTTCCCGCCGATCTTGCAAATGCTCGATTACATTCAGCGTGAGCGCTTCACTGAAGTCATTATCAGCACCCCGGGGCCGGTCGGTCTCACAGCGTTGCTTGCGGCCAAGATGCTCAATCTTCAGACCAGCGGAATCTATCACACCGATTTCCCGCAATACGTGCGGATTCTGACCGAAGACAGTTTTCTCGAAAGCGTGACCTGGCGCTACATGCATTGGTTTTACGGCCAGCTCGACACCGTTTTTGTAAACTCCGAGGAATATCGGGAAAGCTGGATCAAGCGCGGCTTCGATCCGGCCAAGCTGAAAATTTTCCCGCGCGGCCTCGACACGGAGCTCTTTCATCCCACTCGACGCAACCCGGCATTCTTCGAAAAGTTCGGCGCCAAAAACGGTCAGATTCGATTACTATATGTTGGTCGGGTATCGCGCGAGAAGGATCTCGATCTTTTGGCCGAAGCGTACCGTCGTCTGCGCGACGAGGGATTGTCGATCCAGCTTTGCGTTGTTGGCCATGGCCCCTATTCCAAGGAATTTTCCGAATCGCTTCCGGAAGCTCTTTTCACTGGTTATCTCACCGGCAAAGAACTGGCGGTAGCCTACGCGTCCGCAGATATTTTCGTTTTCCCGAGTACGACGGACACTTTCGGCAACGTCATCATCGAAGCGCAGGCCTCTGGCGTTCCAGTAATTGTTTCCGATACCGGTGGCCCGAAAGAACTGGTGGACAACGAGCGCAATGGTTTGATCACAAAATCGCACGATGTCGAAGACCTCACTCGCGCGATTCGCGAGCTAGTTGCCGATCCGGAGCGGCGAAAGAGAATGGGCGACCTCGCGCGTGAAAGTGTAATTGACCGCACCTGGCCAAGCGCGTTTCGGAAATTCTGGGCAACAACCGAAGTATAAATCTAGCTCGGCAGCGGCGGCGGAATTGAATGGGATGTTGGCGAGGCCTCAGGCACCGCGGCCCACACATCGTAATCCGAGCCGAATTGCCGAATAAAACAAAGACCGAACGCGCGCAAACAAACAACCAACGGCAGCAATATTACTGTCCCAATGTACGGAATGAGCGCGATGCAACACGTCGCTAGAATTACCGCGCAGGCGGCGATTGCCGATGTGATTCCAAGCAAAATCCAGAACAAACAATAGAATGTAATTTCGCCGGGATAATTCCAGATCAGCGAAATCGCAGTCCGAAAAGCCTGGCCCGCTCGACAGCGTTGGCGGTACATCACCGCGACCATGAAATGAGAGACCAATACCCATGCAAGAATAAGCAGAAGTAACACGACGGCCCAGAGAACAATCATGCAGATAAGATAAACATCGTGCAGATGCAGGAATGTGACGCCCCTGATTATTGGCAACATAAACGGCAGGGAGGCGACTGACGCAATGACGATGGTGATGCAACCAACCAGCAGCGCCAAAAGAAAATAACTGTTGCCTTGTTCGCGAAATTCGCGCCACGGCTCCACGATCGCGCCCCGATTTTTTACGATACAATCAACAAAGATGAAACGACCCCGCGCGCGCAACCAGGCAAATAGAATCATGACCGCGAACACCAACACGATGAACACAGCTAGGCCGGACCAGAGAATCCAATGCGGAATCTGATTAATCGTGTTGTGGAGGTCTTG
>QHXH01000316.1:3026-6227 GCA_003222855.1 Acidobacteriota bacterium | reverse complement strand
CTGCCATCGTCAGGTCGCCTTCATTCTCACGATCTTCATCGTCCACCACGACGATCATTCGCCCGGCGAGCAGTTCTCGAAGTGCCTCGTCGATAGTAGCGAAGGGACGAGCTTGATCAATATGACTTATGGGACGAATAGGACTTATGTGGCCTATTTGTCCCCTGGTTTCGAGCGTCAACGCGTGTCCCATTTTTTCTTTCTTAGTTCGCAGGTAAGCCAGTGAGTGTGAGTTTGGCGCTGCTTCGCAGGAAAGCTGTTCGGCCTCGATGCCTCCATCCGTCAAGGCATGAACTTTGTTCGGGTTATTTGTGAGCAGACGCACGCGATCGAGTCCCAGATCCCGAAGAATTGCGACGGGCAGACTAAAGTCTCGGGAGTCGTCCTTGAATCCCAGAGCGCGATTAGCTTCGACTGTGTCCAGACCTTCATCTTGAAGCGCGTAGGCCTGCAACTTCGCCATCAGGCCAATGCCCCGCCCTTCCTGATGTTCGTAGATCACTACGCCGCGGCCCTCTTCGGCAATGGCCTGCATGGCTATCTCCAATTGTTCGCCGCAGTCGCAACGTAGCGACGCAAGCACTTCGCCGGTGACGCACTGCGAATGGATGCGCACCAGCGGAGCGCTCCTCATAAGATCGCCAAGGTCGCCCAATATGAGCGCAAGCGCCGTCTCAATCTGTCGGTGCCCGTTCAAACTCTCCCGCTCGAAGCCGATGGCTTGAAAGTTTCCCCACCTACTCGGCAATCGAGTGGAGATCTTGCTCCGCATCGTCACGGGTTGCGTTGTCGCTTTCATGATCTTCGTGCTCCACTCCGAATCTGCAATCGGATCATCCGATGGCCATTGGCTCGACCGTTTTCAATCCCGCCTCCACGCCTTCACCATATGCCAGATCGGCCTGATAAAAGTGGGCGATCTGCCGTGACTGTATCTCGCGTGGGACCGATTTCATGCTGTCAACGATGTTGTCGATCAATCGCACACGCTCTTCTGCTGTCATCAGCCGGAAGAGGTCGCCTGCTTGTTTGTAATCGTCGTTGCCCGCGCGATGATCGTAGCGAGATGCATCGCCCAAAATTCTTAGCGGCGGCTCCGCGTAATCCGGGTCCTGTTTGGGTCCCCCGAAACTGTTCGGTTCGTAGTTGGGCGTAGCGCCGCCGTTCGCATCAAAGCGCATTGAGCCGTCACGGTGATAATTATGGACCGGACACTTCGGGCGGTTGACCGGCAGCGATTCGTAGTTCACACCTACCCTGTGGCGATGCGCGTCTGTGTACGAGAGGACGCGGGCCTGAAGCATCTTGTCGGGAGAAAAACTGATGCCGGGAACCACGTTGGCCGGCGCGAACGCTGCCTGCTCGACCTCAGCAAAGTAGTTTTCGGGATTTCGATTCAGTTCCAACTCGCCGACCTCGATCAGGGGATACTCTGAATGCGGCCAGACCTTGGTCAGGTCGAAAGGGTTGAGGTGAAAAGTCTCTGCCTCTGATTCAGGCATGATCTGAACCGAGACGCGCCATTTCGGATAGTCGCCTTTCTCGATGGCTTCAAAGAGATCCTTGGTCGCGTGATCCGGGTTCTCGCCCGCAAGCTTGACCGACTCTTCCCTCGTCAGATTCTGGATGCCCTGTTTGGTCTTCAGGTGGAATTTCACCCAGACGCGCTCGTTCCGCGAGTTGATGAGGCTGAACGTGTGACTGGAGAAACCGTCCATGTGGCGGTAGTTTTTCGGCGTGCCCCGGTCGCTGAAAAGAATCGTGACCTGATGGAGCGACTCGGGCGACAACGACCAGAAGTCCCACATCATGGTCGGTGACTTGAGGTTGGTTTGCGGGTCGCGCTTCTGGGTGTGAATGAAGTCACTGAATTTCAGGGCGTCACGGATGAAGAAGACGGGAGTGTTGTTGCCGACCAGGTCCCAGTTACCTTCCTCCGTGTAGAACTTGATCGCAAAGCCGCGCGGGTCGCGCGCAGAATCGGCGGAACCCTTCTCGCCGCCAACGGTCGAGAAACGAACCATGACATCCGTCGTCTTGCCGATCGCAGAGAAAACCGCAGCCTTGGTGTACTTGGTGATATCTCCTGTGACCGAAAACACTCCAAACGCGCCGGCGCCCTTGGCATGGACCACCCGCTCGGGGATCCGCTCCCTGTTGAAGTGGGCCATTTTTTCGATCAAATGAAAGTCTTGCATCAACACTGGACCGCGGGGCCCGGCCGTCAACGAGTTCTGGTTGTCGGCGACCGGAATACCGGAGGCAGTGGTTAGAATTTCAGATTCAGTCATCGTTATCTACCGTGATCAAGTTGTTCATTTGCGGCACGAGCGTCATACGCGTTGCGCTTTCGTGAAGTCCGGGCGACGCTTCTCAATGAACGCCGTGAACGCTTCCTTTGCTTCGGCCGAGCGCACTCGCGAGGCGAACTCTTCGTTCTCGACTTTTATCGCCTGCGCGATCTGCTCGCGTTGAGAATGCTTCATTAGTCTCTTGCAAGCTTGCAGAGCGCCAGGAGGTTTCGCCGCTAGCTTCTCAGTTGTTTCGGTCGCGGTGGCCAGCAGTTTTTCGTCGGGCACAACCCGGGTGACTAATCCAATTTCGGCCGCAACCTTTGCGTCAAAGGGTTGACCCAACAAGATCAACTCGGCAGCACGGATGTGTCCGCTACGCGCCGGCAATGACCAGGAAGATCCGAATTCCGGGACCAGACCAAGATTCACAAAAGGCAATTGGAACTTCGCGCTCTCACCCGCGTAGACAAAGTCGCAGTGGGTGAGCAAAGTGGTTCCCCCTCCGATCGCGACACCCTGCACAGCGGCCACTAGTGGTTTGTCGAAGTTGAGCAATGCACTCGCCAGTTGAGCTTGCGGACTCTCACCTGGCCCTGGGGGGTTCTTCAGGAAATCTTCGATGTCGTTGCCCGCGGAGAACGAGTCTCCGGCGCCATCCCACAACACGACAAGTACGTCATCGTCCTTCGCTGCGTCATTCAGGATCTTCGCCATGCTCAGATACATGCTCGAAGTCATCGCATTCTTCTTAGCGGGTCGATTCAATGTGATCCGCAAGACATTTCCAGAACGTTCAGTTAAGATCTCACCCATCGCACACCTCACTTAATCGCCAATTCTCGATGCTCTGTTACTGTGCCACTTGCAAGAAAGCTTTCGATCTGCTTCGCGTCGAAGCCCAGCTCCT
>QHXH01000316.1:2365-2981 GCA_003222855.1 Acidobacteriota bacterium | reverse complement strand
ACTTGAATTGGACTACTGATTGTGAACTGCAAGTGACCACCGGCGCCTTCCAATGGGACCACGATGTCGTTCGCTCGTAACTGTGGGTCGTTGACCACTTCACTCGGTGCGCGGACCACGCCGAACGTGAGGTGACCCTTGTCGAAGACTTCACTCCAGTGGGCCATTGGTTTAGAAGAAAAGACTTCGTCCAAAATTGCGGTGAGCGCCGCGGAGTTTGCCATCTGCTTAGCCGGATCGGCGAATCTTGGATCGGTTAAGAGCTCAGCACGACCAATTCCATTTGCCAGGGCCGGCCACTTGTCGGGAGTGAGCACAATGAGGAACCAATTGTCGTCCGAACTTTTGTACACATTGAACGTTGCGTTAGGTGGCTGTAACCGATCATGCAGCGGGTAGAACGTAGCATCAGCAAGCGCGCCCTGAATCGCGACGGCACCCGCCCACGTTCCTGAGGCGAGAAGTGAGGTTGTTACGTAGGAACCCTTTCCCGTTTTTTCGCGGCGATAGAGAGCCGTCACAATCGCAGAATACAAGCTCACGGCGGTGGCGTGATCTCCGCTGCCTGCGACGGGTAGCGTCGGAGGAGCGCCTGCATCTCTTGTCAATGACAGCA
>QHXH01000316.1:0-2307 GCA_003222855.1 Acidobacteriota bacterium | reverse complement strand
ATAGGTCAGCTTTAGTTTCTTACGCGCCGGATGAGGTGTATTAACAATAAGAACGTCAGCCCATTTGACGAGTCGGTCGAGAATCTTTGCAGCAGCGGCTGATTTCAGATCAAGAGCTAAGCCGCGCTTGTTTCTGTTGTTCAAATGCCACGGATAATTGTCTTTTGCGCGTGGTTGCGGCGGGATCTTGTAACCGATTCTCCAAGTATCGCCTGTGGGTGGTTCAACTTTGATCACGTCAGCGCCAAAATCGGACAGGATCACTGCGGCGCCCGGGCCAGCAATGAAGCTCGCCAGGTCGACCACTTTCAATCCCGAAAAAATATTCTCAGTCGTCATTGTTTCTCCTTCGATACGTCTAATAGGTCATCGCTAATTCATCGACCCTGAAATGCCGGCGCACGCTTTTGCAGGAATGCCTGCGTGCCCTCTTGCTTGTCTTGCGTGGCAGCGCATAGCCCGAAGAATGAAGCCTCGAGTGCCTGGCCCTCTGCCTGACTGGTATCCAATCCTTTATTCACCGCTTCCAGCGAATATCGAACTGCGACGGGCGCATTTGCAAAGATCTGTTTCAGGATTGCTTCGGCGCGGGTGATCAGGTCGGCAGCGGGAACAACTTCGTTGACGAGTCCGATGCGATAAGCTTCCTGCGCCGAGATCATTTCGCCTGACAGGATGAGTTGCAGCGCTCGACCCTTGCCTACCAAACGCGGCAGACGTTGTGTGCCACCTCCGCCCGGAAGGATCCCTAACTTCACTTCCGGTTGACCGAATTTTGCGCTTTCAGTAGCGACTCGAATGGTGCAAGCCATCGCGGTTTCGCATCCCCCGCCAAGCGCGAAACCGTTGATGGCTGCAACCACGGGCTTGCCCAGATTCTCAACCAGGTTGAGAACTCCTTGCCCGAAGGTGCTGGATCTTTCGGCTTCGACGGCGGTGACCTTAGACAGTTCGCCAACCTCTTCAAACGCGGTTTGCAAATCTTCCCACGTTCTTCGATTCAGGGCGTTCAGAACCTTCGGGCGATTGAGCGTCACACACGCGATGGCGCCCTTCTTCTCATAAAGAACATTTTCAAGTGTCAATGCTGCAGCCGGTGTACTCATGATTCTCGTTCTCCTGTTTGTCTAATTTCAATCTGCTTTCGGTCTTCTTCGACGCTTAAAGGAAAGCGCTCAATCCAGTTACAGCCTTGCCGACGATCAGGTTCTGCATCTGATAGGTGCCTTCGTACGAATAAAGCGCTTCCGAGTCAGCAAAGAAACGCCCCACGTTGTACTCGGCGGCGATGCCATTGCCGCCCAACAGCTCCCGCGCCCATGCGACAGTCTCGCGACACTTCGCGGTGGTGAATGCCTTGGCCAGCGCCGCGTGTGCGTCGGACAGTTTGCCCTCGGCCTGCAGTTGGGCTGTGCGAACTACCATGCACTGTGAAGCAGTAATATTCGCGAGCATTTTTGCGAGCAGGTCCTGCACCAGCTGGAACGACCCGATTGGTCTGCCAAACTGCAATCGCTCCTGGCAATACTTGAGCGCATTCTCGTATGCGCCCATCGCGCATCCGGTGGCCTCCCACGCAACGAGATACCGCGTCATTCTCAAAACGCGCGCCGTGTCCCGAAATGATTTGTCTCCCTGAAGACGGTTCTCCTCGGGTATCCGGCAGTTATCCATTGTGATCAAGCCATTCTGGACCACCTTGAGCGCGATCTTGTTTTGAATCTTCTCGACGCTGAAACCAGGCGTGTTCTTGTTCTCAACAATGAAACCTTTGACCTGATTGTCAGCGACATCGCGGGCCCAGATGATCGAAATGTCGCACCATGGTGAGTTGCCGATCCATTTCTTCTGGCCGCTGATAATCCAGGTGTCGCCTTCGCGTTTCGCCGTCGTCGTCAGGCCGCCTGAGGCTCCGGAACCGACGAGCGGTTCCGTCAGACCGAAGCAGCCGATCTTTTCCCAACGGGCCATCGGCGGTAGCCACTTCTGTTTTTGCTCCTCCACCGTTGTGGACGCCGAAGAAGGTCGCAATCGAGGAATCGAAGCGCGACATCTCCATTGCTACTAATCCAAAGAGCAGTTCGCTTCCGCCTCGACAGCCATATCCTTCCATTCCCACGCCGCCGATGTTGAGTTCCTTGATCGCGGGCAACAATTCAAATGGAAATGCGTCATCGACCCAGTATTTCGTGATGATCGGTGCGACCTTACTTTCCATAAACTCGCGTACCTGTTTCACCACTTCTCTTTCTTCGGCCGGCAAGGTCTCGCTCAGTTCGTAGAAGTCAACATTTGGCGCCGGTAGCG
>QHXH01000315.1 GCA_003222855.1 Acidobacteriota bacterium | reverse complement strand
ACATCAAATGTCCATCGCGCGATGATTCGCACGGCGCGACGCTGGAGCGCGAATCGCATTCAACGCGAAGCCTCGCTGATTCGCCGGTCGACGATGCTTGTCTGGGGCGACCAGGACGATCACATTCCCCTCGCAGATGCTTTTCAACTTCGAGAGGCAATCCCGAATGCGAAGCTGGTCGTCTTTCGTAACTGCGGCCATTTGCCACCGGCGGAGTATCCGGAACAGTTCGTCGAAGTAGTTTCGGATTTTTGTGAGAAGTCAGAACCACCTGCGGTAGCGGGTGGTTTGACATCCGGGATCAATCCGCCACAGTACAACGATTAACCGCCCGCTACCGCAGGCGGTTCTGACTTGTTGAGCCGCTTCAGCTCATCTGCAGCGCTTTGCCAACCGCAGGATCTCTCCGCACGCGCCAGATTTTTGAATCGAGGTAGTAATGAATGAAGGCGTAGCCCCACAAGAAAGCGACGCCGAGTTGAATCGGCGTTGAAAGCGCTGCGGGCGAATCGCCCGTGTGCAGATTTAGATAGCCGAGATACTGTCTTGGGCCTTGATAGATTATGCCAAAGATGATCCCGAACGCGATGTAGAAAAGCAGGCGGCGGCTGATGAGGGCAGCCGGGCCGAACTTGGTTCGGGCTTCGCCCTCATTGCGGCCAGGATGGCCGCGCTCCTTATATTTCTGATTATGAAACCAGACGAGCCGGTGATATTGCAGGTTGTGATAAACGGTGAGAATCGCCACCAGTGCGATTGGCTTGGCGGGCATTGGCGTCATCAAAGCAATCCAATGCATCGGGATCGCCGCGGCCAATAATAAATACTTCGGCACGTTGAGCGGCTCGCGCGAAATTGCGCGCTG
The DNA here is from genome assembly GCA_003222855.1 of Acidobacteriota bacterium. Taxonomy (GTDB): domain Bacteria; phylum Acidobacteriota; class Blastocatellia; order Pyrinomonadales; family Pyrinomonadaceae; genus UBA11740. Next base: position 10,000 of record QHXH01000315.1, on the reverse strand, counting down.
TAATTGCCGAATCAACCAACCGATCCCGAGAACAATCGTTCCGATCAGAAGGATCATAGCGACAGCATTAACTCCGCCGCGCAGAACGGCCGGCACTCGCGCCATCGCATTCGGGTCACTTGCGATAAAGGCGACGAAGGGGTAATTGAAGGCGAACATCAGCAGCCAGCGATCCAACGCATTGTCGACGGGAGCCAGATCGTTGTTCTTCTTTTTATAGAGCACCATGAAGCCATAGTGCTGCTTGACGAGATGGTAGTAAGCCCAGAGCGCCGCCAGAAAGAAGAAAGTGAAGCCCGCGCCCAGCAGGACCATCGTTGGCCCAACTACAAAGAAGAGCAGCGAACCCAGCATCAGGCGCTTGCGTGTCTTCCATTCAGAAGCGTCAAAATAAGTTCGTGAGAAAGTGCCGAAGACGTGCGGCGCATCGATCAGGATTGCCCAGCCGGCGACCATCGGAATCAGCGGCAGAATTCCCGCTGAATACAGAATCAGTAGAGCGTAACTCGCCGCTACGGATCCGATGAACCAGATCAAATCTTCGCGCGCGCTGATGATCCAACGGAGGGAGATAGCGCGTGGCTGCGACTGTTCAGTGATGATTTCGGTTGCGGCGGACATAGTGTTTTGTGTCAGAAGCCCAAGCGTAAGCGAGGGCCATTCGCGGACGATGCCCTCCCTGACGGTCGGGCTTCTGATACCTCTAACCTTCCCGCAAATCTCTTCCGGTCATCTCCGCCGGCTGTTCAATCCCCAACAACCCCAGCATGGTCGGTGCGACGTCTGCCAACGCTCCGCCTTCGCGCAGCTTTACGCCGACGGAATCTTCGTCGATTAGATGAAATGGCACCGGGTTGGTTGTGTGCGCGGTGTGCGGTTCACCCGTTTTCGGATCGATCATCAGCTCGGCATTGCCATGATCGGCGGTGATCAAAGTCCTGCCTCTAGCTGAACGCATCGCTTTCGTAACCCACCCCAGACAAGTATCGACGTACTGACAAGCCTCGATGGTCTTATCTAACTTGCCCGTGTGGCCAACCATGTCCGGGTTCGCAAAATTCACGATGAAGACGTCCGCTTCGCGTCCCTCGATGGCGCGCAGCAACTTGTCGGTAATTTTGAATGCAGACATCTCCGGGGCCAGATCGTAAGTCGCCACTCTCGGCGAAGGCACGAGCAGGCGTTTCTCGTGCGGGTACTCGCGTTCCGTGCCGCCGTTGAAAAAGTAAGTGACGTGCGCGTACTTCTCGGTCTCGGCCATGCGATAGTTTTCGACATGGTTCACGGCAAAAACGCCGGCCAAAATGTTGCGTGGCAGCTCAGGCGGAAACGCGACCGGCAGCGGATAGTTTTTGTCGTAAACCGCAAAGCAGACAAAGTGCGTGTGTGGCCGATTCGGTGTCGGAAAACCACTGAAGCCCGGGACGGCGAGCGCGCTGGTGATTTGCCGCGCGCGATCCGCGCGAAAGTTGAAGAAGATTACTGAGTCGCCGTTTTCGATCTTCGCTACGGGAGCGCCATTGTCACGCATGCAGACAATCGGCTCGGCAAACTCGTCAGTCACATTGCGTTCGTAAGACTTTCTGATCGCCGCTAAAGGATCGTTGGTAGGCTCGCCCTCGCCGTTGACCAGAAGTTTGTAAGCACGCTCAGTCCGCTCCCAATGTTTGTCGCGATCCATCGCATAGTAGCGGCCGACAACCGTCGCGATCTCGCCGACGCCAATCTCCCGACACTGCTCTTGCATTGCCTTGACGTACTTCAAAGCAGACGAAGGCGGAGTATCGCGACCGTCAAGAAAGCAATGCACAAAGACGCGGCGCGCTTTACAGTCTTTTGCCATGCGCAGCAGAGCGTCAGCGTGTTCCTGCGAAGAGTGGACCAGTCCGTCTGAGACCAGGCCCATGATGTGCAGCGCGCGATCGTGGTTGATGGCGTTGTCCATCGCCGCGTTCAGCGCCAGGTTATGAAAGAACTCGCCGGTTTTGATCTCGTGATTGATTCGTTCGACGTCGCTGCGCAGCACGCGGCCGGCGCCGATACAAAGATGGCCCACGTTTGAATTGCCCATCACACCTTTCGGCAAACCGACGCATTCGCCGGATGCTTCAATAAGTGTGTGCGGATATTTATCGCGGAGTTCGTGGTAAAACGGCATCTCAGCCTGGGCGATCGCGTTGCTTTCACGTTCAGCGCGGTAGCCGAACCCGTCGAGAATGATCAATGCAAGTTCATCGCCGACCTCGCCGTGGCGACGAATGCCGGACAAATCAAAACCGGCTCGCTTTCGCGAAGTGATCCCGTCGCTATCGCTCCGGGTTCTGTAACGCGTTCCAATAATCCGGGCTCTCTTTCATATTTGGATCGGGTCGCTCCATCCAGCGCTCAGGACGATGAAGTTTGATAAAACCAAATCGTTCGTACAAACCGTGCGCGTCTTTGGTTGATAAAACCCAGCGGCGAAAACCCTGCAGCTGAGGGTGCGCGATGATTACCTCCATCAGCCACTTCGACAAACCACGGCCGCGGTGCTCCGGCAAAACAAATACATCAGCGACCCAGGCGAATGTTGCATAGTCGGTCACGATCCGCGCGAATCCGACTTGTTTGTCCCCGTTGTAGATGCCGAAAGCGAGTGAGTTTTCGATCGAGCGCTCAACGACTTCGCGTGAACGGCCCGTGGCCCAGTAGGATTCGTTGCTGAGATAGTTATGAATCAGATCAATGTCGAGACGCGAACGATCGGTGCTGATCAAATAATCGCCCTGGTGCCAGGTGTCGGTCATAGGTTAGCGGTGTCAGAAGCCCGACCGTCAGGGAGGGCAACGTCAGAGGAGATAAGCCGCGGATGAACGCGGATTTGCGCTGATTGGAACGAAAGATCCAGTTCTGTCGGTTCTGATCCGCGTTTATCCGCGCAAATCTGCGGCTAGTCTATGCTCCCAATTCCGGGCTGCTGGTCCCGCGAGTCGCCCTTGCTGACGCGCGGGCTTCTGACGCAATCACTTCGGCGAAATATCCCGGCGCAGATAAAACAACAAATCGGTCGACGGCGGTTCGATGCCGAGCTGCCGGATCATGCCGACGACCTGGCCACGATGCATTGTCGCGTGATTGGCGACGTGCCGCATTTGATCGACCAGGCGCATTGAGCTCGGATCGCCGCTCAGAAGTTTGAATGGTAATTCCGCGTCGAGTCGCGCTTCATCCAACCCGGACACAAACTGCCCGCGCCGCTCGATGACCTCCATCCAACGATCATTCAAAGCTGCCAAATCCGCGCACGACTCTGGCGTCCACATGGACCACGCCTGGGCCTTTGCCGGCGAGCGGCCATGCCAACGCTCCAGCCAAATCCATTCCGCGCCGGCCATGTGCAGCAGGGTCCCAAAAATAGATTTGTGGCTGATGCCGAAATCGCGAAGCAAATCTTCATCCGGCAAGTCATCCGCCGCTTCCATCGCCAGATCGTTGGCCCATTCCGTGTAATCGAAAAGATGTCTGATGTCTGAAAGATTCATGGCGATGTCAGAATCACCTGCGGTAGCGGGTGGTTGAACGCTCTGGTTAACAAAATCATTACTGCAAAGGTCAACCGCCCGCTACCGCAGGCGGTTCTGACGAAAAGCCGCCTCTCCCGGATAGCGTGCTGCCGCGCCTAACTCTTCTTCAATCCGCAGCAGTTGATTGTACTTTGCGACGCGATCACTTCGCGAAAGCGAGCCGGTTTTGATTTGTCCGGCATTCGTCGCCACGGCGAGGTCGGCGATGAATGCATCTTCGGTTTCACCGGAACGATGCGAGATCACCGCGGTCCGCCCGTTTGATTTCGCCAACTGAATACAGTCGAGCGTTTCCGTCAAGGTTCCGATTTGATTGACCTTGATCAGAATCGAGTTGGCGACGCCGAGATCAATTCCCTTCTGCAAAAACTTCGTATTGGTAACGAATAGATCGTCGCCGACCAGTTGCACTCGCTCACCGAGTTCATCCGTTAACGCTTTCCATCCATCCCAATCATTTTCGGCCATGCCGTCTTCAATTGAAACGATCGGATATCTATCAACCCAGCCCTTCCAAAACGAAATCATCTCATCGCTCGAGAGTCTGCGGCCGTCGGACTTTTTGAAAACATACGAACCACCGTCATAAAACTCACTGGCGGCGGGATCGAGCGCGAGCAAAACCTCGCGGCCGGCTTTGTATCCTGCTTGATCGATCGCCTGCAGAATCGTCTCAATTGCTTCTTCATTTGATTTCAAATTCGGCGCAAAGCCGCCCTCGTCACCGACGCTGGTTGCGTAACCCTTCTGCTTCAAAACAGTTTTCAAGGTGTGAAGCGCCGACGGGAACGATCATGAATTCCTGAAAGTCTACGTTGTTGTCGGCGTGCGCGCCGCCATTGATGATGTTCATCATCGGCACCGGCAAAGTATTGGCATGATCACCGCCGAGATAGCGGTACAGCGGCAGCTCGCGGTAACTGGCTGCCGCTCGTGCCGTTGCCATCGATACTGCCAGCAGCGCATTCGCACCCAGTCGGGATTTGTTCGCCGTGGCATCCAATTCAATCAGCTTCTGATCGATCGCGCGTTGATCCAACGCGTTCATTCCTTTCAACTCGCTGGCGATTGATTCGTTGACGTTAGCGACTGCTTTCAAAACTCCTTTGCCGCCATAACGTCTTGGATCGCCATCGCGCAGCTCGACTGCCTCATGCTCGCCGGTCGATGCGCCGGAAGGGACCGCCGCGCGGCCGCGCTCACCACTGACTAAAATCACGTCGGCTTCAACCGTTGGGTTGCCGCGCGAATCGAGAATCTCGCGGGCGTGGATGCGATCGATTTGAGTCATTCGTGTTGGCCAGAAACTCTATCATCCAAGAGCTAATTGCGCGAAATCAGAATGCGACTTCCGAACGCATTCGATCTGCTCGCTTATCTCGCGCCTTCAGCGCTCCAGATATCAACTCGTATCTTACCTGGGCCGTTGGCCCAGGTTATTACATACCGCGCCTTTGGCGCTCTAGTTGTCGTCGTTATGAAGGCGGCCCGACATTTTTTTGATAGACTCGACGGGCTTCAGCATGCCCAGAAAGAATCACACACCACTCGTCGAATTCCGCGATGTCAGTTATGCCGTCAACGGCGGTCGTCCAATTATCGATCGCTTAAGTCTGCAAGTGGCGCAGGGCGAGACGCTCGTGCTGCTGGGCGAATCAGGATGCGGAAAGACCACCACGCTGCGGTTGGTCAATCGATTGTTGGCGCCGTCAGCCGGCGAAGTTTTGGTCGAAGGTAAAGCAACTACTGAATGGGACGCGATCCGCTTGCGGCGACGAACCGGGTACGTAATCCAGGAAGCGGGGCTGTTCCCTCATTTTACGGTCGCGGAGAATGTAGCGCTGGTCCCGAGCTTGGAAAAATGGGACGACGATCGAATTGCTAATCGAGTAAGCGAATTGTTATCGCTGGTTGGGCTGGATCCGAAAATATTTTCTGATCGGTATCCGCGCGAACTGTCGGGTGGACAAAAGCAGCGCGTCGGCGTGGCGCGCGCACTGGCGGCTGATCCGCCGTTGCTGTTGATGGACGAACCGTTCGGCGCGCTTGATCCACTAACGCGCGCGTCGCTGCAAAAAGAATTTGCCGAGTTGAAATCACGTCTGGAAAAAACCGTCATCTTCGTTACCCACGATGTGCGCGAAGCGTTGCTGCTTGGATCGCGGATCGCGCTGATGGAGACAGGGCGGATCGGGTCGAAGAGCCACAAGGATTTTTGAAGTCGAACAATGAATTAGCGAAGGCGTATTTGGAGACGTTGTCAGAACCGCCTGCGGTAGCGGGCGGTTGATCTTTTCGATAGCACAACCCGGTCATTAAAGATTAACCGCCCGCTACCGCAGGCGGTTCTGACTACGTTTCATGATCGAATTTCTCAAGGCCAATTGGTCCGACATTCTGTCGCACATCGGGCAGCACGTCTGGCTGGTATTTGTTTCGATTGCGATTGCGGTCGCGATTGCCTTGCCGCTCGGCATTCTGATCACCCGTCGCAAGCGTCTGCGCTCGCCGGTGTTGGCAATCGCCAATGTGATGCAGACGATTCCCAGTCTCGCCCTGTTTGGTTTTCTGATCCCGCTGCCATTCATTGGCGGCATCGGCCCACGCACCGCCATCGTCGCGCTGGTTTTCTACGCGCTGCTGCCGATTATTCGCAACACCGTCACCGGCATACTGGGCATCGACAAATCGGTGCGCGAAGCAGCCGTGGCCATGGGCATGACCGACGCCCAGGTGTTGCTGCAAGTCGAACTGCCGCTCGCCATGAGCGTGATTCTCACCGGCGTGCGCGTGGCCGTCGTCATTACCATCGGGGTGGCGATCATTGCCGCCGAAGTCGGCGCCGGAGGCCTGGGTGAATATATTTTTCGCGGCTTGCGTTTGAACGACAATCGCTTGCTGCTGGCCGGCGCGGTGCCGTCTGCGTTAATGGCGTTGGTAGCTGATTTTGGTTTCGGCGTAATCGAAAAGCGTTTTGATACATCGGCCCCGCATGCCGGCAAGAGATCGCTGCGCCTTCTCGTTTGGGTGACCGCAATCGTCGCGGTGATGACGATCGGTTTTGTCAGCTGGCGTGGTTTTCATAAAAGATCATCCGCGTCGCCCAATCACGCCCGCGTCACTGTTGGCTCGAAAGACTTCACCGAATCGATCCTGCTGGCTGAAATCGTTGCCCAGATGTTGGAAGCTCAGAATGTTGAAGTCGATCGCCGTTTCGATCTTGGCGGAAATCTGGCGCACAGCGCGATCGTCGGGGCTCAGATCGATCTCTATCCCGAGTATACGGGTACGGCCTTCACGGCGATTCTTCATCATCAGCCGATCACCGATCCCAAAGCGGTTTACAATCAGGTCAAGAGCGAATACGAAACTCAATTCAATCTTTGGGTTAGTCCGCCGCTCGGTTTTGACAACACGTTTGCAATTCTGGTGCGCGGTGAAGATGCGCGCCGCTTCAATCTGAAAACAATTTCCGAGGCCGCGCGGTATGCGCCGCAATGGCGAGCGGGATTTGGACATGATTTCATGAATCGGCAAGACGGCTATCCCGGATTCTCTCGAAGTTACGGTTTACATTTTGCTGGTGTGAGCGATATGTCGCTCGATTTAACGTACACGGCGCTCGCTTCGCGGAAGGTCGATATGATCGCCGGCAACTCAACCGACGGAAGAATTGCGGCTCTCGATCTCGTTCAACTTGAAGACGATCGGCACTACTTTCCGCCGTATGAGGCAGTGTATGTGGGCCGAAAAGCTGCTTTGTCGAATAATGATCTCGTGCTGATAATGAACAAACTCGCCGGCGCGATCTCTACCGACGAAATGCGAAAACTAAATTACGAAGTCGACGGCGCCAAGCGCGACAAGAAAAATGTCGTGCATGAATGGCTGGTTAAGAAAGGATTCGTTTAGAGTTCAACCTTCAGGTTGTTGTTTGTATCGAAACAAGCTAAAGCTTGAACTCTGAACATTGCTACCCGCATTGGGCAACGTCGCGCAGGCGATCCTGCGGTGCTGATCGCCAGCTCTAAGAAGATCAAGCGCGAGCTTGGATGGTCTCCTAAATTTCAGGATTTGAAGTTGATCATTCAGTCGGCGTGGCATTGGTTGCGGGCCCATCCGAATGGATATGAGTAGCGTGTCAGAAGCCCGCGCGTAAGCAAGGGCTTCGTTGCCCTCCCTCACGGTCGGGCTTCTGACACAACTCCCCGTTAATAAATCACCCTCCTCAAACGTCTTCAATTCGGAACATTCTGCGCTCGATTCTGGTCCAAACTTTTATCTGGCGCCGGTCGTACTGGATTTCGGGCCGATCCATCATGCGTTACCTCTTCTCATTTTATGCGGACGCGGCGCGCATCGCGCTGCAATCGATCCTGGCGCATAAGCTGCGCGCGTTTCTCACCTTGATCGGAATCATCATCGGCGTGGCTGCGGTGGTTGTGGTGGGTGCGTCGGTTAGCGGCCTGAACACTTATGTGACGGACAAAGTTGCCAAGCTGCTGGGCGCAAACCACTTCATGATTGCGCGCATGGCCTTTCAGGGACGCATGTCCGACGACGACTACGAACGCCGCAATCGCCGCAACAAACGGCTGAACTGGGACGATTACGAATGGGTGCGCGACCACTGCACCTCATGTTCCGAAGTCGGGGTCGAGGTCGGTACGCAGACAGATCTAAAGCAGGATGCTATCGAGTTTCCCGGCGCGATCGTTTTTGGCGTGACATCTAACATGTCCGAAATCGAAGATAAGACGATCGTCGACGGCCGATTCATCTCGACCGATGAAGTGCAACGATCCGCGCTGGTGTGCGTGCTCGGCAGCGACATCAAGGACAAGTTTTTTCCGAACATTGATCCGATCGGGCAAAACCTCAAGGTGCGAGGCATGCCGATGCGCGTCGTTGGTGTCGAAGACAAGCGGGGCGCTTTCTTTGGCGATTCCCTCGACCGGCATATCTACATTCCAGCGACTACACACTTACAAATCTTTGGACGCAATGGCTTGCAGATTCATGGCAAGGCGGGCACGCGCGAAAACTTTCAACCGGTGATCGAAGACGCGCGCATGACGATGCGCAACAAGCACCGCTTGAAAGGAAATGAAGAAGACGACTTCGGCCTCGTCGACGTGGAAGCGCTCAACAATCAGATCGATCAGTTCACAGGCAGCATTGCCGCGGTGGTGGTTCCCATCACCCTGATCACCCTGATTGTCGGCGGCATCGTTGTCATGAACATCATGCTCGTCAGCGTGACTGAACGAACGTTTGAAATCGGTTTGCGCAAAGCCGTGGGCGCTACCCGCAAGCAGGTTCTGATGCAGTTTTTGATCGAATCCGGAATGCTGTGCGCCTTTGGCGGAGTGATGGGATTGTTGACGGCCTGGGGAGTAACGACGCTAATCACCGCGCTGGCCGGAATCACCATGACGATCACGCTTGGGTACATCCTTTTGGCTTTGATTGTCTCCAGCGTGATTGGAATGATTGCGGGCATCTATCCGGCATTCAAGGCCGCGCGATTGGATCCGATTATTGCGTTGACGAAGACAACGTAAGGATAGGGTCTTGGGTCTTAGGTCTTGGGTCTTTGATTTTGTTTTTTCAAAGACCAAATTTCAAAGATCAAAGGCCAAAGACCAAAGACCCAAAGAATGACAGCCTCGAAGAAATCATGAAACTGAGGTTTCCCAAAATCTTCCCCCGCGAAACGCTTCGGATGGCGCTCGATAACGTGCGCTCGAACAAGTTTCGCAGCTTCCTCACGGTACTCGGGATCGTCATCGGTGTGATGGCCGCGATTGTGGTCGCGTCGATTCTCACCGGCATGCGGCAGAGCATTATCTCGATCATTGAAGAGTACGGCACGAACAACATTTATGCTTTCCATCTCACAACTGGTCCCAGGACCACTACTGATCGCGCCGAGCGCCTGCGCAAACCTTTGACCGTCGCCGATGCGGAAGCGATCAAATTGTCCGCGTCGTCAGTCGAAGACCTCGCCATCGTCTCGCCGAACGTTGGCTACAGCGGTGGTCCATTCGACGACAACATCACTTACCAGGGGCGTAATTATCGTTGGGGAAACACATCGGGGGTGACGCCGAACTACGCGGACATTTCCAACATTACGATCCGCGAGGGCCGCTTCATTACGGAAGCCGACAACGATCAGCGGCGCAACGTCGTCGTGATCGGAGTGAACGGAGCCGATGCTCTGTTCCCGGGCCAACAGGATAAGATCGCCGGCACTCAGGTGCGCATGGGCGGTTACGATTTCGAAATCATCGGCGTGCTCGAGAAACGCAAGAACGCATTCTTTGGCGAGAACGAAGAAGACAACGCCGTCTACATTCCGTTTCGTACTGCGCAAAAGGTTGCCCCCGCGCGCGGTTGGAATCTGTTTGTGATTCGCGCGCGTTCGGGCCAAT
>QHXH01000314.1 GCA_003222855.1 Acidobacteriota bacterium | reverse complement strand
AATCGATTCGCCTTCTTTGAATGCAGCGCTCGTGAGCTTGATCGAACCACCAGTCGTTGGTGGTGTTGAATTCGATGCCGGATTCTGCCCCGACACTTTCGGCTGAGTCGCGCAACCCATGAGCATCAGCAACGTCAGCAGTATGATTGCGCAAGCTTTTGTGTTCACGATTGCTCGGCCTCGAGAAAACTAATTCGACGGAGTCACGGTTGGCGAGGGCTCCGCTATTCCTTTCTTCACGATCTCAACAATGTCCTTATGGGCCATCGTTAATTTGAAAACGATCTTATTGCCTTCAGCGGAGACCTTTGTACTATTCAGCAGGGTCGCTTCATCATGTCCTTGGCGACTCTTTGCTCCCGCCCATATCATGAACGCGAAGTCACTCGTCAATGTGCGCGCACTGCTGGGGGAAGAAACCTCCGTTTCGACCGACGCGCTTACATCATTTCCGTCTTGCTTGATCGTGAAAGCCACTTTCGTCCCGGGCTTGTCCTTATTTATTTTCTTTAGATAGACTAGGATACCGCTATCATTCAGAGAGGCGACCAACCGCTTACTGAGATCAATCAACGTTTCATCTCCAGTTTTCCGAGTCACAATCGGATTGACCAGCTTTCCGTCTTTGTCGAGTGAACTGTCGATCGAGACTTCGAATGGCTTGCTAAAATCCAGTTTCTTTTCATCACTCAATTGCGTCGCATACTTCGCGATATCACGGAGCGGCGCCTTATTGATCTCGCCTTCTTCGGGCAGGTCAATACCAGTTTTCTTTGACGCTGCTTCCAGCTCTTTTTGTGCCTGCTCGACTGACTTGTCGTCGGGGCTCGAGCTCGGCGCCGGTTTCGGTTCAGTGCTTTTGCCTGTAGTCGTCTTGCCATCGCTATTGTTGCCGGCGATCAGCACCGGAGGAGTCGGCGACGGTGTGGGAGTCACGGCCGGCGTGGGCGATGGATTCAAAGCGGGTGAAACTGACGCCGGCGTGAACGGACGTGTCACTGGGAACTCCGGCAGCGGCGGCATTCCGTGCTGGTCCATGGCAAAGTAGCCTTCCGGATAATGAAATTTTTCCGTGCTGTAGTCGAGCATATCGACATCGTCGCCAATCCCAGTTCGTGAATAGGGCCGATCGACGAATCCCGCGTCTCGGAACATCGCCGTAATGCTGAAGGCATCGCGCACCGGCGGAATCATTATGATTAAAGCGAGAATGACTAAATGCCAGGCGCCCGATCCGGCGACCAGCCAGACGATGCGCGGCCAGAAAGGCTCGCGATTTACCTCGAAATGATCGAACAAACCACCAGTATCAGCAAAATTCAGCATTTGATTCATCGTTCCGGTGCCGGCACTTTGACGCAGCGCGCGGCTGCTGCGTTGCGAGTTCACGCCTGTCTATATTCGCAGCATTCGCTCGGAACGATAGTAAGTCAGCCAAAGTTTCGTCACAACCGCGTCACCAAAATACAAAATAATCGTTCCGGAACCGGATATTCGTAGCTGTATGCGAGTCACAGCTTGCCCTAGAATGTGTCCATGCGGCGATCCGACAGATTTCACGAGCGACGCCGGGGTGATCGCAAGCGTCCGCGGCGTCCTGATGCCGGCACGCTGCCGGCAAGCAGTGGAAGCCGAGAGCGATCACGGGACGTGGGCCCTTACAATCGTGAATTGCGCGAGTTACTCGCCGGAATCGGGGCGCCAAAGCCGGCCCCTTTCCAACCGGACCCGTTTCAACTCGAAGCATTAGCTGCACTCGAATCGGAAGATGTGCTAGTGACCGCGCCGACAGGCAGCGGCAAAACCTGGATTGCGCGGGAAGAAATTCGGCGCCTGCTCGACGGCGGAAAACAAGCGTGGTATACGACGCCGCTCAAGGCGCTGACGAATTCAAAGTACGCTGAATTCACCGAAGAGTTTGGCGCAGAGCGCGTAGGTATTCTGACCGGAGATCGAAAAGAGAATTCCGACGCTCCATTGATCGTTGGCACGACTGAGATCTTTCGGAATCAATTGTTTGATGCGCTTCGCGGGGGCGACGAAGTGCGTGCCGATATGGTGGTGTTCGATGAAGCGCATTATCTGGCTGATGAAGATCGCGGACATGTTTGGGAAGAAGCAATTATCCTGACGCCCACACGAATTCGCATGCTGCTGCTTTCAGCAACGATCGGAAACGCGCCAGAATTTGCTGGTTGGATCAGCTAGTTGCGGGGCGTTCATTGTCGGGTTGTGGCTCGTCCGGGCAATCGACCCGTGCCGCTGCGCGCGGCCTTCATGATGCCGGATAAAAGACTGGTGCCCTTGCTTGACGAAAACAGGAAATTGAATCGCGAAATTGCTGCGATGATCGAGCGTCGGGAAGAGTCGCGCCGTTCAGGTAGAGACTATAGAAGCAGATAGTGTCAGAAGCCCGACCGTAAGGGAGGGCGAGAGGCGTGATCGTCCTTCGTTGCACGTGAACATGAAACTGCGCATGCCGGAAATGCCTCCCGCGACACTGCTTGCGGCGCTTGGCTCTTACAATTTGTTGCCGGCCATAATCTTTCTGCCAACTCGCCGCCGCTGCGATGAAGCTGCATCCGAAGCTGCCTTGAGTCGTCGCTCTTCAAAAGATGATCGCCGTGAAGCGCGCCGCGACTTTATGAACAGCTTGGCCGAACAACATCCCGAAATACGTAAACATCGTCACTGGGACACGATCGTGCGCGGTGGCATTGCGTCTCATCATGCGGGCCACTTGCCGGCATGGAAACTGGTAATCGAAAAAATGATGAGCGCGGGATTGCTCGATGCGATTTTCGCCACTGCGACCGTTGCCGCCGGCGTCGATTTTCCCGCGCGCACGGTTGTGGTGACCGTCGCTGATCGTCGCACCAGCAACGGCTGGCAATCGTTGACCGCGTCTGAGTTACAGCAGATGACCGGCCGCGCAGGACGTCGCGGAAAAGATCGCGTGGGTTTCATCATCGCCGCGCCCGGGCCCCACCAGAATCCGCAGAAGATTGCTGAGTTGCTTGCCGCGCCGCCCGACGATCTCGAAAGCCAGTTTCACGCGACTTACACTTCACTTTTGAATTTGCTTGACGCGTTCGGAAACTTCGCGCAAGTGCGGGCGATTGCCGAGCGAAGTTTTGCTTATCGCAATCTCTTACCGCGCATTCATCAACTCGAGCAAGGCCGTCAGGAGAATGAGCAGCGGATTCGCGAACGACTCGAGCAAGCGTCAATCGATTTGCCTGTATCGGCAGTGCTCGGACTGGAACGTCTTGCGAGCGCGCGCTCGCGTCTGATCGAAGGTGCGCCGCAGACGCGTCGCGAAATGCGGCAGCGTTGGCTGAATCAAGTGGTGAAGGTTGGGCGCGTGGTAGCAATCGGGCGCAGCGGCAAGCGTCTCGCGCTGGTGACGGCGCGCGGTCGCGATGGCGTGACGGCGATGCGAGAGGACGGACGCACCGCCTCATTTCCACTGCAGAGAATTGGCCGCGTGTTCGCGCCGAAGTTTTCAACGAAGCTCGATCAGATAGGCGACGCATTCCACGAAGTGCATCAGCGGGCCGACGAACTAACTTTGCCCGAGCCTCGTTTGCGCGATGCGCAGGCCGGCGAGGAAGACTCGATTAGATTGATCAGCGATCTGATCGATTCGTTATCGCCAGGTCAGAACAAATCGGCCATTGAGTCGTTATGGTCGGTCCAACCTGAAGCAGCCGCCATCGAACGTGCGTCTCGTCAAATCGATCAATTGCGGAGCCAGATATGGGAGCCATTTGAACGCTGCGCCCGCGTTCTGGACCAGTTTGGCTATCTTGATTTCGCCGCCGAACGAGTAACTGAGCGGGGAAAATGGCTGGCAGATTTGCGCGTCGATCGGCCTTTGCTGATCGGCGAAGCTTTGCAGCGCAACCTGTTTGCTTCGCTGGCCGAAACCGAGGTTGCAGCGTTGGTCGCGGCGCTGGCTGCCGACGAGGATCGAGATTACGGCGAATTAGAGCTCGACGACTCGATCGTTAGTCTGCTGATCAAGTTCGAAGAAGTTTCGTTTGAGGTGTCGAACGAAGAATGGAAGCAGGGAATCGAAGCCGCGCCGGAAATTAACTTCTCGGCGGCCGCCGCCGCGGCTTTGTGGGCGCGTGGCGCGGATTGGCCCTTTCTCGTCCATGAGACCCGCGCTGAAGAAGGTGATCTGATTAGACTGCTGTCACGAACGGGAGAAGCGTTGCTGCAGATTGCCGGCTTGCGGGTGACGCACGCCGAAGCAGCGAAATTGGCTGCGCAAGCGGCTGAGATTGTGTTGCGCGAGCCAGTGAGGTGATCGAATTCGCGTTGCCAAGACTCATTATGTTGACTGTGTTAGAATCGAGTTTAACGAACATACGATGCAAGTCGTAGACGCTCCAGCCACAAGTCCTGTGTCCTTCTCGCCGTTGGTGAGGCAATACACGCTCGAAGAATTTTGGGCGCTGCCTGAGCCGACGGATCGATCCCACTACGAATTGATCAAAGGATACCTGTTTATGGTTCCACCGCCCGATTGGCCTCATGATGATGTCGACGCTCGTTTGAACAAATCATTGGTTCTGTTTGTTGCGAGCCACGGTGATCCGGGCAAGGTCTACCATCCGCAAGCACCCATTTATACTGATGACACGTACCTTGAACCCGACATGATGTATGTCTCAAACACATTGGCGGAAAAAATGGGTAAGCGCCGCACATCGGCGGACATCGTGTTCGAATATTTTTCTAAGTCATCGGCAATCTATGATCACACCACGAAAGCCGACACCTATCTTGCTTTGGGCGTGCAGGAACTTTGGCTAATCGACTCTGACGGCGTAACGATCGAAGTTCGTAATCGAATTGTGAAAGAGAACTTTCCTGTGTGGGAAATTGTGCGATACGGCAAGGGTGAAGTTGCAGAATCGCGCGTGCTGAATGGTTGGCGCGTTTCGGTCGATGAATTATTTGCAGGATTAGTCTAGAACAGAAAATCAAAATGGAAGTCTTATTAGCCAACGAATACGGTTTTTGCTTTGGTGTTGAGCGCGCGGTCGAAATGGTTGAAGACGCCCTCGGCGTAGGCGCGCCGGTGCGCACACTCGGACCCCTCATCCACAACACGCAGGAGATGCAGCGCCTGGAATGCGAAGGCGTTTCCACCGTCCAGGATCCCGCGCAAGTTTCCAAAAACGAGATTGCCGTCATTCGCGCCCACGGCGTCACGCCGCAGGTCCAGGCGGAATTGGAAAAGCGCGCCGCGCAAGTCGTCGATGCGACTTGTCCCTTTGTTACTCGCGTTCAGCGTCTCGCCGAGCGCGCCGCGAAAGACGGCCGGCATGTCGTCGTCGCGGGCAATCCTGATCATCCGGAGATGATTGGCGTCGTGGGTTACGCGCCGAACAATACATTCGTTGTGCGCGACGCCGAGGAAGTGCAGCATCTTCCTTCGTTGCACGCGCCCCTCGTGGTTTCGCAAACCACGCTGAAACTAAAAACGTTTTTGGAAGTTGCCGAAGCAGTTAAGGCAAAAGCCGATGCGGAACCGCAGGTCGTGAATACGATTTGTTCAGCCACGCGCGATCGTCAGGATGCGGCGCGCGCTCTGGCCGGCCTGGTCGATGTCTTCTACATCATCGGCGGCAAACACTCTTCGAACAGCATCAAGCTGCTCGCCGTCTGTCAGGAACAATGCGCGAAAAGCTTTTTGATAGAAACTCAGGATGAGATCGATCCGGCAGATTTGCGTGAAGCTAAGCGCGTCGGGGTGACGGCCGGAGCTTCAACGCCGAACTGGTTAATGTTAATTGATCAAGTCGTCACGCGCCTGCGAGAGGTGGGCCGCCCTCTCTAACCCTGGCAGGTTGCCATTTCCGAATTAGAGCATCGGCTCTTTAAGGAGGAGAACTTCAAATGCCTACGGGTCCCGATTTCACGATCACGTTTCTTGGACAGGAACCTTACGACAAGAATGGTGTCTCCTACACCCGGTACAGATATAGTATTAGTTTTCCCGCCGGACCGAACACCCTCACGCGCCCGAAATTGCGAATTAATACTTCCGCACCAGGTGTGACGTTTATTAGCAAACAAAAAAGAACGTTTAAAGCGTACTATGGCGGCAAGCGCAGTGACTCGCCTACCTGGTTTTTTGAGCTGCCTGCAGATGTGGTCCCACCAAGCTGGGTATATCTTGACGTCAAAACACCGCCCGGGCTTCGAGAGTACAAATCCAACCTGGCAGAGACGACTATGTAGATTTTGGGTCTCGGCCAATCAAGAGCAGCCCCTGATTATGGGTAAGGCGTCAAAATGCGCTTTGGCCGCAAGTGTGCAACTTGCTAGACTTCAATCTTCCGGCCGGAGGAGCGAATGAGAAGTTCGGGACGCATTTTTCTGTGGTTAGTCGTTATTGTGATGGCTGGTTCGGTTTCAATCAACGCCAAGCCGCGCTCGTTTCACCAACTGGTTGACGCATACTTTGAAGACTACTTCAAAGCCAATCCCTCGCAGGCGACCATCACCGGTTTTCACCAATACGATAGTCAGTTGGAAGACTTTTCGCTGGCCGCTCATCAAGCAAACCGTCGCCGGTTGCTCCGGTATCTGGCCGCATTTCAGGCGATTAATCCGCAAGCACTCTCGCAACTCGATCGCGACGACCGCGAGATCATGATTACGACGATTCACAGCGCATTGCTGGAAGAGGATCGCGTACAGATGTGGCGGAAGAACCCGGACAACTATTCGAGCGCCGTCACGAGCAGCATCTTCTCTTTGATCAAGCGGAACTTTGCTCCGTCTGACGAACGTCTGCGTTCAGTCATCGCGCGCGAGAAACAAATTCCGCGCGCATTGATGCAGGCCCGTGCGGTGCTGCTTAATCCGCCAAAGATCTATACAGACATTGCGATCGAGCAGTTGCCGGGCAATACGGATTTTTTCAAAACCACAGTTCCCGAAAGTTTTAGCGACGTTAAAGACGCCCCACTGCTGGCTGAATTCAAGCGTAGCAACGACTCAGCGATCGCCGCGCTAAACGATTACCTGTCATGGCTGCAAAAGGATTTGTTGCCAAAGTCGCGCGGCACTTTTGCAATCGGCGCGGAAAATTATCGACTGAAACTTTTGTATGACGAGATGGTCGACGTGCCGCTTCGGCGTCTGCTCGAGATTGGGTACGCGCAGTTACACAAAGATCAGCAGGCGTTCATCGATACCGCGCGTCGCATTGATCCAAACAAGAAGCCGGAAGAGGTGTTGAAAGAGCTGGAAAAGGATCATCCCGGCGCCGACAAACTACTTTCTTCGGCGCAACAACAACTCGATGGGCTGCGGCAGTTCCTCATCGACAAAAAGATCATCACCGTTCCCGGTGGCGACCAGGCAAAGGTCGTCGAAACACCCTCGTTTGCACGCGCGACGACGTTCGCTTCGATGGACACACCCGGCCCATACGAAACGAAGGCAACGGAAGCTTATTACAACATCACCCTTCCCGATCCGTCCTGGCCCAAAGACAAGCAGGAAGAGTATCTCGAAGGCTACAACTTCCCTTTGCTCAGTAACGTGTCTGTGCACGAAGTGTGGCCCGGTCACTACACACAATTTCTCTGGGTAAAAAACATGCCGGAACTTTCGAAAGTCCGAAAGCTCACTTCAGCCGGATCGAATGCCGAAGGCTGGGCGCATTACAGCGAACAGATGGTGCTCGACGAAGGCCTCTACAATAATGATCCTCGCTATCGGCTGGCCCAATTAGTTGATGCGTTACTGCGCGACTGCCGCTATATCGTGGGCATTCGCATGCACACGCAGGGGATGACGATGGCTGAGGCCAGGGAATTTTTCATTAAAGAAGGGCATCAAGTGCCGGTGGTCGGCGAGATGGAAACGAAACGCGGCACCGGCGATCCGACTTACCTGATGTACACGCTCGGCAAACTGGAAATCATGAAGTTGCGTGACGATTACCAGCGAAAGACGGGCGGGCAGTTTTCACTTCAGGCTTTTCACGATCGCTTCATCAAGGCCGGCAGCCCGCCAGTCAAGATCGTGCGGCGCGAATTGATGGGTCGCGATGGGCCGCTGCTAT
>QHXH01000313.1 GCA_003222855.1 Acidobacteriota bacterium | reverse complement strand
TCGCGAAATGGCATTTGATTGGGCATCTGCAATCAAATAAAGCGCGTCGTGCAGTCGAATTGTTCGATGTAATTCACTCGCTGGATTCTGCGTCGCTGGCTCTGCGACTGGATCGGATTTGCGAAGAGATTGGTCGTGAGTCACTGCCCGTGCTGGTGCAGGTTGACCTTGGTCATGAAGCAACCAAGACGGGTGTTGACGAAGCAGAACTTTGGAAAGTAATCACCGCGGTCGAGCGATGCCATAGATTGCAGTTGATCGGCCTCATGACACTGCCGCCTTTCTTCGAGAAGGCGGAACGCGTGCGTCCATACTTTTGCCTACTGCGTGAATTGCGAGATGAGTTGCAACGAAGCGGCGCGTTTGGCGATCGGCGCGGTGAGTTGTCGATGGGGATGACGAATGATTTCGAAATCGCGATCGAAGAAGGCGCGACGATCGTGCGAGTGGGGACGGCGATCTTTGGGGAACGGGGGTAGGCAGTAGCCCGACCGTAAGGGAGGGCGTTCGTTCTCGGTCTGTACGCCCTTCCTTACGGTCGGGCTACTGCCCCGCCCCAATCAAATACATGCTTGCTCTTGCTTTAATTTATTCATTTATTTGGTGGGCCGTCGTGGCGATGATCGTCGCCGGGATCGTGCTCATCATTTTGCGATCCGTCTTCGATTACATCGACGTGAATCCGTTTACCTGGCACGCGCGCAATATGCGGCGCGCAACCGATCCCGTCCTCGCACCGGCGCGAGCGATGCTGCGCGGTTTCAGGCTCGATCCAAAAGCGGCGCCTTTCATAGTTGTCATTCTGATGATCGTAGCGGGTGTTCTCATCATCCAGATTGTGAGAGCGTTTCTGAACACGGTCGCCGGCGTTCTGTATGCGATTACGAGCCATCGACCCGATGCGCCGGTGGGAATAATCGGTTATTTGCTGTTTGGTTTTCTGGGACTCTATACGATGGCAATTTTTGTGCGAATTATTTTCTCGTGGGTCGGCATGAGTTATGCGAATCGATTCATGCGCTTCGTCGTGCGCATAACCGAACCGTTGCTTGGGCCACTGCGTCGCCTGGTTCCCCTGGTAGGAATGTTCGATATCTCTCCGCTGGTCGCATTTCTGATCATTTGGGTGAGTCAATCGGCAGTTGCCGCTACGCTGCTGCGCGCCTGGCCGGTCCAGTTTTTCTAAGGCCGGACGTGGCGAGGTGCTGACCTCCCCTTCGGCCTATTTACCATTTCCGATTTACCAATTAATATTACTTCCCGCGTGGGCCGGCAAAGCGAAGATGAGCACGTTATTACCCTGACGGTACGTGTTGTCTCCCGCGCCTCGCGCAGCGAAATCGCCGGTTACCATGATGGCGCGTTGCGAATTCGAGTTGCCGCGGCGCCGGTCGAAGGCGCCGCCAATCGCGAACTTATAAGATTTTTGTCGAAGAGCTTTAGAGTGCCGCAAAGTGCGGTCACGATAACCTCGGGAAGCAATTCAAAGAACAAGATCATTCAGATCACAAATCCGAGTACAGTGACGCTCGCAGAGCTGAGCAAGTTGAAATAGAGATCGAGTCCCCCAAATGGATCTGGAAAACATTTCTCGCTATCGAATTCTGGAAAAACTTGGCTCAGGCGGCATGGGCGAAGTCTATCTGGCTGAAGACACGCGACTCGGCCGCAAGATCGCGTTGAAACTGCTCGCGGAAGAACTCACACAGAATCGCGATCGCCTCAACCGATTCGATCAGGAAGCATACGCGGCATCCGCCCTCAATCATCCGAACATTCTCACGATCTACGAAATGGGTGACGAGGGAGGTCGTCACTACATCGCGACGGAATTCGTCGATGGCCAAACGTTGCGCACTCGTCTTTCGAGGGCGCCCATGGAATTGTCGGAAGTGCTGAACGTGGCAATCCAAATTGCCGGCGCCCTGGAAGAGGCGCACGCCGCCGGCATCATTCATCGTGACATTAAACCAGAGAACGTGATGATCCGGCGCAATGGCCACGTTAAGGTGCTGGATTTCGGTTTAGCAAAACTAATGGACCGAGCTGCGTCCGATGAAACGGACACGGAAGCCGTGACGCGCGCATTGGTGCAGACTGACGCGGGAATGGTTTTGGGAACTTCGCAATACATGTCGCCTGAGCAGGCTCGCGGAAAGCCGGTTGACGCGCGCACTGACATTTGGAGCCTCGGCGTCGTCCTTTACGAAATGGCGGCCGGCCGCGCGCCTTTTTCGGGAGAAACCAAGACCGATGTCATCGTTGCGATTGCCAAGAACGATCCACCGCCGCTCGCTCGCTTTGCTCCGAATGCTCCCGCGGAATTCGAATGGATTGTCCTGAAGGCGCTCCGTAAGGACATTGATGAGCGGTACCAAACAATTAAGGAATTTGAATCGGATTTGAAGAAACTGAAACAGCGCATCGATTTTCAGAGTGAGCTGGAACGTTCGATGGCCTCTCAACCATACCGCGCGGCGTTGGGCGGCATGGTCGACACGGAAATTCACCGGCCGTCGCCGCCTCTCGCAGACGCGGGCGTCGAGCGCTGAATATATCGTTAGTGAGATCAAGCGTCACAAAGCCGGCATGGCTTTAGCAGTACTGGTCGTGGTCGCTGCCGCCGCCGCGGTCATTTATTTTTCCTTCATTGGAAAGCGCGTGGTGTTGACGGACAGGGACACCATTCTGTTGGCGGACTTCACGAATACGACGGGTGATCCGGTCTTTGATGGCACCTTGAAGCAAGCGCTGGCCGTACAGCTCGGACAATCGCCGTTCTTGAACATCTTCTCGGAAGATCGAGTTCGCGACACACTGAAGTATATGAACGTGTCGCCTGATGCGCGCATCACTCGCGACATCGGTAAAGACATCTGTGCTCGTAACGGAATCAAGGCGATGTTGCTCGGATCGATTTCGCGTGTTGGAACGCAATACATAGTCCTGCTCGACGCGGTCAACTCACAAACCGGCGACACAATTGCGAATGAGCAGATGGCGGTCGATAGCAAAGAAGAAGTATTGAAATCACTTGGTCCCGCTGCTTCGCGATTACGTGAAAAGCTTGGAGAAAACCTCGGCACAATCCAGCAATTCGACGCTCCGATCGAGCAGGTGACGACTTCAAAGTTAGAGGCGCTGCGACAATACTCGCTGGGCGTGCAAGCACATTCAAAAGCCGATTACGCCAATGCGATTCCCTTTTATCAGCACGCGATCGAAATCGATCCGAACTTCGCAATTGCCCACGCGCGACTCGCTTACTGCTACAACAATACTAAAAAACTGCAAGCGTCTCGTGACGAATCGACCAGGGCGTACGAACTAAAAGATCGGGTTAGTGAGCGCGAGCGGTTCATTATTACGTCCAGTTACTACGGCGGAGTCACCGGCCAATGGAATGAGCAAATACGGGAATTAGAAACCTGGAAAGCGACCTACCCGCGCGACTGGGAGCCGTTGAACCTACTGGCCAATAAATATACGGCCGTCGGTCCATTTGAACGCGCGGTCAAGGAAGGTAACCAGGCAATTAGTTTGAACCCAAAAGACGCTCGTCCTTACGTGAACGTTGGCGTCGCGTATATCGAACTCAATAGATTTGACGACGCGAAGGATATTCTGCGTAAGGCTGAACAGTTGAAGCCGGAGAGCACGAACATGCACGCCCGCCTTTATCAGCTTGGATTTGTGCAGGGCGATAGCGCAGTGATGAAGGAGCAATCGGATTGGGCGAACGCGAACCGCAACGTCGAAGCAGCCCTGAATTGGCAAGCTCAAGTCGCCGGCTTTCAGGGACAGTTGGCCCAGGCGGATCAGCTCAACAATCGCGCGGTTGAGATGATTCGCGACCCCGATGCTAAAGAGGCGATGGCCCAGGTGATGTTGATCGAAGCGACACGCGACGCTACCCTGAACAATTGTGGACCGGCGGTCCAACTTGCGAAACAGGCTTTGGATCTTTCGCGTGAGCAAGCGAATCTTGTCACCGCTGCCAACGCGTACGCCGCGTGTGGCCAGACAGCGGCAGCTCAAACTTTGATCGACGAATTAACCAGGGGTTTTCCGTTAGACACGCTGTTAAATGCTAACTGGCTGCCAATTATTCGTGCTCAGAACGAACTGAACAAAGGGAACGCGGCGCCAGCGATTCAAGTGCTGGAATCGGCGCGCAAGTATGAAGTGTTCGGTGATTTTTGGCCGCAGTACCTTCGTGGCCAAGCCTGGTTGAAACAGAAGAACGGTAGCCAGGCCGCGACCGAGTTTAAAACAATTCTCGATCATCGTGGTTGGTATCCGACCTCGACGCTGTACCCTTTGGCGCAGCTGGGACTCGCGCGGGCCGCGGCTCTAACCGGTGACAACGCGACCGCGGGGAAAGCTTACCAGGATTTCTTTACCCTTTGGAAAGACGCTGATTCGAATTTGCCGGCGCTGGTTGCTGCTCGCGCCGAGTAC
>QHXH01000312.1 GCA_003222855.1 Acidobacteriota bacterium | reverse complement strand
ACGTTTTCTTAGAAGTAAAGCTTGAGCCCTAGTTGGATATACCGCGGCTGATATGGAACTGGTGCACCAAGCGTTCCGAAATTCGCGTCGTAAGCTTGCCGCAAACGATAGAGCTTGAGCCCACTGAGGGTGGTGATGTCGAATGAAGTCGCAGCCGTGGTAGCAAAGCCTTGCGGAATCGGTACGTGGAAGAAGTCTAACGGTATCGCTCCGCTCGGCAAACGGCTGTTGATAGTGAGGTTTTGCACCTGCGTTAACGTGGCCGTTTTAGCGGGATTGGCTGCAAGCCATGCAGTCAGTTCCGCCTGCGTGACCGGCGTCTCATTTGGCAGACCCCCGAAGCCGTTAGGCGTGTTGCCGGTGTTGCCGTACCGGAAATTGGGATGATTGAAGGCATTGATTAGATCCACTCGAAACTGAAGCTTGCGCTTACCTTCAGCGCCGAACGGCAAGGGAAAATCCTTTTGAAATGAAATGTCGAAAAATTCCTGCATGGGGGCGCGTATATCGAGCGTACGCGGCGCATTGCCCAGAGAGCCTTTTGCCGGACGCATGAAGGCCGAGGGATTTATAAAAGGTTCGCATAGGGCGCCGATCGTGCACGTATTCGAGTAGAGCGGATTCTTCAACGGCACTCCCGGAACAATGTCGAGCCTGATCGCGCGGTTGGTGCCGCCCAGCCGGTTAGTGTCGGTGATGAACGGAACGAACGGCTGCCCTCCCTGCATTCGGAACACGCTGGAAACGGTCCATCCTCCAATTACGCCGTTGACCAGCCAGGGGGCGTGACTGAGATACGCTCGCCGCCTGCCCAAAGGTACGTCCCAGATCACGGTTGAGTTGAAAATGTGTTTGATGTCGAACGTTGAGAGCGCGCGGTCACGACTACGCGGTACGCCGTAAGATACTTCCTGACCCAAACCAGAAGGCGTCGTCAATACTCGCACGTCCGGGCTGGCGTCGGACGCGTCGTCCACTGAGTGACCGTAGGTGTAATTTGCCGTGAAGGCCAAACCCTTGTGCATGCGACGTTGGACATTGATGTAGGCTGCATGCCGAATGCTGTTGGCTGAAGGATCGAAGAAACGGAAGAGGTTATTGAAACCAAAATACGGCGCGGTCACGCTGTTGCGTTGGATCGCGACTACTGCGCCAAGCACGTTCCTCCGTCCCAGGGGATCGGCAAAAGTAGTTTCCGAATTTATGTTCTGACTCTCTAACGTCTCAACGAATCCGAAGTCTTTCGGATTGATGTTCACTAACGGCATGTAAAGGTGCGTGCCTTTGTTGCCAACGTAGGCCACTTCGACGGCGAAATCTTTGAAGGGCTCCATCGAAAGGGAGAGATTCCAGTTTTGAATGTACGGAATTTTCCCGCTTCCATTCGGAGAGATAGCAAATCCCGGCGTGCCGAGACTGTTCAGAAAGACCAAGCCATCAGCGGTGGTTCCCAGCGCCTGGTCGATCCCCCCGCCCGCGATGAATGGTGGATTGCCGGTCAAGCGCACTGGTTGAGTTGGATCGGCTGTGCCGCCCACAGTTGAACCAGTCAACAATGTAGACACGCCGGTAAAAGCTCCAAAGTCCGGATTCGGCAGACGGTTGTTGCCGGTGAGGGCCAGGTGCGAGATTCCATAACCGCCGCGGACCACCGCACCTCTATTCTCGGCCCATTTGGATAAATGAGGGCTCCAGGCAAAACCGAATCGCGGTTCGAAATCCCAATAGTCTACTGGGACGAGGTATTTCGATCTTCCGCCACGACCGGCGAAAGCAAACGCGGGGAGCACCACCGTCGTCGGCACGTAACTGGGAATTGCCGCCGTCGTAGCGATTCCCAGACCAGTAGCCGTGGCTCGGCGCTGGGCATCGGTAAGTGTCACTGTCTGCGTAATGTCGGGACGGAATACGCCCTGGAGATTGCTCTTTTCGGCGCGCGGATATTGTAAGGAGTACCGCAGACCAAGGTTTAGGGTCAGGTTGGGTCGAACCTTCCAATCGTTTTGGACAAAAGCCGCGCCACTCTTCCAATAGTAGTTGTAGTTCAGCAGCAGCGGGCGAACTTGAACCACGTTAGGCACGCCCAGCAGCAAGCTGGCGAGGTTGTTGCCGCCGTTGGCCACGTTCGTGCCGCGGTTGTCGCTCGTGTTCAAGACACGAAATTCCCAACGACCGCCGGAAGCGCCAAAGAACGGAATCACGTTTAGATGGGCCAGGCCTAAATCAGTGCCGAATTTCCAACTCATGTTTCCGTGTGTCCAATAAACAGTGTCGTTGAGACTGATCCGATCCTCAATGTTGTAGTTATTTGTCGAGCCGGAAGAGCCCACATCCGCGAACGCGTTGTATCCACCATCGGCGCTGATCTGAAACAGCGGGAGACCACCTTTCGTCAGACTCGGCAGGCCCAACTCAGTTGCCAGGTTGCGGCCGCTCTTGATCGAAAACTCCGGCGAAAAGTCTTCACTGAAGACTCCCCGCGTATAGCTCAACCGCAGGTCATTGATCAGATTCGACGAGAGGATGTGGTTATCGCCAAGCACATACTGCTGCGCGTTGCTGAAAACACCCGTGTTGCCGTTGACGTCGCTGCCGAACCCGCGAATGCCGATCGCGGGAGTCTTGGTATAACGGAAATTGAGCTTGTCGTTCTTGGTGAGGTTGTGATCCAGCCGCAGCGTGTAACGTGTTTCGTCCTGCTTCACAAAGCGTTGCACGATGTAGTTTCGGACCAGGCCCGCATCGTCAATGAAGTAACCTCCGGCGTCCGGCATGAACTTCAGCAGAGCTATCGCCGTCGGGTCGATCATGCTTTGCGGAATCTTGTTTCCGGGAAACTGGCAGAAGGTGGCCGTGGTGACCCCACCGACGGTGCATGTTTGCGCGAGTGGAACCAAACGACCATTTACCAGATTGAATTGTTGAAAGATGTTCGAAGTTCCGATTGAGGCTGCGTTGAATTGAGTAGCGATATTTGTCGGGAGCCAACCGCTGCTGGTCCTGACCAGATTGGTGAAGTCACCACCGCGTTCCGCGGCGGTCGGCAGCAGAGTCGTCACCGACAAAAAGTCACGTCTCCAGCGCGGCTCGTAGGCAAAGAAAAAGAAACTCTTGTTGCGACCATCGTAGTAGGCCTTGCCACCCTCGCCCGGCTTTGGCAGGAAGATCGGCCCGCCCACCGTCACCGACACCTGGTTGTAGCGCAGAT
>QHXH01000311.1 GCA_003222855.1 Acidobacteriota bacterium | reverse complement strand
CGAGTACGAGTTTGTCGTCAACGAACAGCCGGTGCCCGCCGATTTCATCCCGTGTCGTCAACACGAAAATACTGTGATCTCCCGCGGTCTGCGGCGTGTAATAGCCGGTCCAACGGGACGAAAGTGTCTGCTCCGGGAAAGACGCGATCGAGCCTGGTCCATAGTTGATATGCTGCTCGGTGCGGGTAACTGACGGTGTGCCTTTCAAGTCCGGCGTACTGAAATACTCAGCGAGCAGACCCATCGCGCCATTCGTCATGGTGGTAGTGAAGTTCGTAGCCTGGGCCATATCGCCGACCGATGGTATGCCGCGATGGTAGTAAACATTGGCCGCCGGGCCGGCGGCGTTGCTCAAACCTTCCATGAAACTTATTGCTCGGAAGGGTTCGACGCGGGCGCTGCCGCCGCCGACGGGCACTGCCGGATAAGCACTCGGACCGATGATAGCGATGGATTTGGTCTTGTTCTTATCGAGCGGCAGAAGGTCTTGATCATTCTTTAGAAGGACCATGCTCTCACGCGCGGAGTCGAGTGCGACCTGGCGGCCTTGAAGATTAAAGCGTGGGATTGACAACTCAGTCTGCTCGCGATCCAACCAGCCGAACCTGATGGCGGTGCGAAGGATACGGCGCACCTTGTCGTCAATCGTTGCTTGAGAAACCCTGCCATCGTTGATTGCCGGCAACAGTGTCTGGCGGTTCATGTGAGCTGGGGAGGGCATCTCCAGATCCTGGCCGGCGTTTGCGGCAGCCACGCCGTCATAGGTCGCGCTCCAATCTGACATGATCAATCCGTCGAAGCCCCAGTCCTGCTTTGCGATTTCGGTGAGCAGGCGATGGTTCTGCGAAGCGTGCTCGCCATTGACGAGGTTGTAAGAATCCATGATCGCTCCGACGTGCGCCTCTTTAACCGCGGCTTCAAAAGTCGGCAGGTAGATTTCATGCATCGTTCTCTCGTCGATGATCGAGTCCGTGTTGTGGCGGTCAAACTCCGAGTTGTTTCCCATGAAATGTTTGATCGTGGCTGACACACTCTGACTCTGTACGCCCCTGATATAAGCCACCGCGATGCGCGACGCGAGAAACGGATCCTCGCCAAAGTATTCGAAGTTGCGCCCGTTCATTGGTGCGCGATAGATGTTAACGGCCGGTCCGAGGAGGAAGTGTACGCCCTTGGCGCGCGCGTCTCGTGCGATTTCGGCGCCGGCTTGTTCGGCAAGTTGAGGGTTCCAGGTAGCCGCCAGTGCGATCCCGCCGGCCATCGTCGTGGCCGGACCAAAATTGCGTACCCCAATCGGACCATCGGCCATCTTCAGCCGGGGTATGCCAAGACGGGGAAGGCCACGAGTAAAAAATCCATCAACGCCGCCGAGGAGATCGATCTTTTCTTCGAGCGTCATCTGACGAAGCAGCGATTCCGCGCGACTTTCCACCTCGGCGTTGGAGGCAGGCGTTTGGGCCGCGACTCGTTGCGCCGGCCCGAGGTTGGCAGTAACGAGCAGCAACGATAAGACCAGAAGCACAGACGATTGTTTTCGCATCGGAGCCAGGTTTCCTTTCAACCAATAATGATCCGATCTAATTAGCCGATCAAAACTCTACACTGTAGACGCGCAGCGCCATTTTGAGCAAGAAAATGTTAAAGTCCGGCAACGTCAGGGAGCATGAATGAAGGAAAAGCAAAAGCTTGATTTGAATTCTGTTGGTGAGCGCGCGCGTAGCCGGATCATGCGGCGCATCATGCCGTATTTATTCGTGCTCTTCATCATCGCCTATCTGGACCGCGTCAATGTGGGATATGCGGCGCTGCAGATGAAGGGCGACCTCGCTTTTACCGACGATGTGCTTGGCTTCGGCGCCGGAATCTTTTTCATCGGTTACTTTCTGTTGGAAATTCCCGGTAGCATTCTGGTTGAGAGATGGAGCGCGCGAGGCTGGATAGCCCGCATTATGATCTCCTGGGGAATAGTGGCGATCTTAATGGGGTTTGTCCGGACAAAAAACCAATTCTATGTGTTGCGGTTCCTGCTTGGCGCCGCCGAAGCAGGCTTCTTCCCGGGCATTATGGTTTACTTCACGCACTGGTTTCGCTACCAGGATAGAGCCAAGGCAGTCGCGATGTTCATGGCCGCTATTCCGATCGCTAACATCGTGGGCTCGCCGTTGTCCGGCCTACTGCTCGGTATTCATCACTTCGGGCTGGCTGGCTGGCGTTGGCTGTTTATTATCGAAGGCGCGCCGGCGATCATCTTCGGCGCCGTGACGATTTTTTATCTCACCGATCGACCACATCAGGCGAAATGGCTCGCCGAAGATGAGCGCAAGTGGATTACGGACGAACTGGACCGCGAGCACCAGGCAAAGCACGCAGTACATCCCTATCGCATACTTCAGGCATTCCGGAATCGGGAGGTAATTCTCTTAACCCTGACCTACTTTTTCATTGTCACAAGCGTATATGGGTTCACCTTTTGGCTCCCTACCATCGTCAAGAAGCTATCCGGTGCGTCCAACCTGAAGGTGACTTTCATTTCCGCGTTGCCCTACTGTGTCGCGTTGGTCGCTATTCTCTTGATCGGTTGGTCGTCAGACCGAACCAGAGAGCGGCGCTGGCACACGGCAATCTGCATGATGGTTTCAGGCTCTGGACTTTTGCTAAGCCTTGC
>QHXH01000310.1 GCA_003222855.1 Acidobacteriota bacterium | reverse complement strand
CAATTCCGAACTGGAACATTCGAAATCGATCGTTAATGACGGCACCACCACGATCGTCTGCTCGTCCTGATTGAACGATTGGATCGATCGCCACAGCGGCATCAGCTTCTGCTGTAAGCGATCGAATTCGCCTTCAGCTTCTGCCGGTGTCAGACCGAGTGTGGGTATTGGAAGATCGTGGTTCATGTCTGTTAATAACAAATCTGGCCGGCGAGGTCAGTACCGGAGGCGGTAGCGACCGGGGACTGGAGC
>QHXH01000309.1 GCA_003222855.1 Acidobacteriota bacterium | reverse complement strand
GAACGCGCCGCTTCAGGAACCATAAACGTCGGGAACACCAGATTTGCGATCCCATAGACGATCGCGATAGCTCCAAGCAACCCATAGATAATTGAATTCGCTTTCTTAATCTCGACGTTCCTTCCATGGTCTCCGCTGATCCGGCGCGATTGTATCATCCACTGGCCGACGGACCCTCGATTAAGATCATTTCGGAACGAATGAAAACACTCAATGCGGAGACGCAGAGAACGCAGAGTAAGCGCAGAGGGTTTCAAATCAGGACTCTATCCGGAAATCTCGGTGAGCCTTTAAACCAAACGTGGTTCGTCCAACCGTCTGTGTTTATCTAGTCTATTCTCGACAAACTTTATGGATTCAAGTTGCTGAGAAAAGAAATAATCATTGACTCTGTAATTATTCGGTCTAGAATTCTTGAGAGGTTGCCTTCTCATATAGAGCCCGCAATATGTATGAGAAGTTTAAAGAGATCGATGGGTCGCATCCCTGGCGGGACGTGAGTCCTGATGGTTATATCGACTATCAAGCTCGCTCACGCTCGCAGGGTCGTGTTCTCTATTTTAACTTTCCTCTCGGCAAAGAGATGGGTCTTATTCCTGCGGACCATCCGCCGGTGATTAACAAAGATCTCGAGCAAGCCATCCTGGACACTTTCTCCCTGCGAATCATCAACGAGTACGATCTGGAGCACGGCAGGAAATACCCGCCCGAAACTATCAAGCCCAACCCTTACATGGCCACGCGCTACCTGCAGACGCAACACCACAATAAGCGGGGCCGAACCTCCGGGGATGGTAGAAGTATTTGGAATGGCTATCTGAAAACTGAGAGTCTGATCTTCGACATCTCGAGCCGAGGAACCGGCGCCACGATTTTAAGCCCCGGAGCGCAAAAGGCCGATGGAATTGTTAAGACAGGTGACGAAAGCTATGGTTACTCGTCTGGTCTGGCGGATCTGGACGAGATGTTGGGAAGCGCCGTCATGTCAGAGATCTTCTACCGGCAAGGCATTCCCACTGAACGTTGTCTGGCAGTAATTGGCTTTCCCGACGCCACCGCAATTGGCGTCAGAACGGCCCCTAATCTAATCAGGCCTGCCCACATCTTTCGCTACCTTAAACAAGGACGGCTCGACGAACTCAAAGCTTCGTTGGATTTCTTCGTCGAACGGCAAATAGAAAACGGGTTCTGGCAACTGCCAACCGATGCGCCTGCGCGATATGAGCGGGTGCTTGATTACCTGGCGCGCGCTTATGGAAAGATGGCGGCTGTGCTTGAAGAGGAATACATTTTCAACTGGCTCGCCTGGGACGGAGACAACCTGTTGGCGAGCGGCGCTATTCTTGATTACGGCTCTATCAGGCAGTTTGCCGCCAAGCATGATAAGTACCGCTTCAAAGACGTGGATCGTTATTCAGCCTCGCTGCGGGAACAACGACGGTGCGCACGCTTAATCGTGCAGGTATTCGCCCAGGCAATCGGTTTTATTCAAACAGGCGTGAAAGAGAACCTGGATGCTTTTAAGGACGCCGAGTGCCTCGAGGTATATGACCTTGTTTTCGAGACTGAAAAAGATCGCCGTCTGCTCTGGAGAATCGGATTTACACCCGAGCAGACAGACCGCCTCATGGAGAAAGCGCAAAAAGAGATCAAGGACTTTGACCGGAGCCTGAGCTACTTTGAAGATCGGAAAGTATCGAAAGGTATCGAGAGACTACCGGATGGGCTGACGCACAGTCCGGTGTTTCTTATCCGCAACCTGTTGCGGCTGCTACCGGCTTTCTATGTAGCTCAGGCGATAAGCCGGGTAGATGACGGAAGCGCTTATATGCCGGATGACATTTTCAGCCGCGCGATGGCCGCCTCTTACGTGGGCAAGCGAGATTTGAAGTTGACGCCCGCACGCATTTCGCAAATCAGGAACTTTCAGGAATGTTATCTCAAACTGGTAGCAGCGCTGAATGAGCCCTTTGACGCAACTCTGAAAACGCTTCAGGAGAGATCTGCGATCATCAATCATCGGCACCGCATAACCGGCGACGCTGTCGCGGTGATTATTGAGGAGGTGATTGCGATGAAGGGCAAGATCAGAATCGATGGTTTGCAGGAAGCCATCGAGGCATTCATCGATTCTCAGGTCTTGATTCCCGGGAAATGGCAGCCGGTTCCAGCGGCAGAACTAAAGCTCGACACGCTTAAATCGCGCCTCCTGAACAAAATTCAGGAGAACCTGGAGGAGTACAAAGAATCCATCTAAGCAAAGTGATTGCGGTTCTTCTTCCTGACCGTCCACCCAACCTTTCCAAGTGGCTTCGCCCAAAAAAAGTCGATCCGATTTGAAATGAACCCGCTGATACTGGGAGCGCGGGCGCCCTCGCCCGCCATGAGCGCGCCAGCGCGAACTTTCTTGCCCGCAAGGATCTTCGCCGTCGAGTGTGCGGCCCAGGCAGTGCGGGCGAGGGCACCCGCGCTCCCAGCGGTAAGAAGTTTGTACTCCCGGCGGATCGACTTTTTGGGCAAAGCCTGTCCACTGCGACAGCTACTGTCCTACCTCGTATTCCGGCTTGGGCATTCCCATCAGCCACTTATCAAACCAGCCGACGATGTGTTGCAGTCGCTCGATGCGATGCCAGGGCTGGCCTGAGCGCGAAAGTTCGTGCGTTTCGTTC